>NZ_JANRHH010000012.1 GCF_030433435.1 Polycladomyces subterraneus | reverse complement strand
TTTTACCCAGTGGGAGTGATTAGTTCGCCACTGGAACCCCATACCATGACGTACACAGGAACAAACCCACTACCAGTGGGATGAGCACCGCTCGTACGTTCGATTATACAACAAATGGTTGCCCTTACCATCCCCAAAAGGGGATGCCGAGCAACGCCGCCTTTCATCCCACGATTGAAACCGTGGGCTTTCAGACGACTTTTTCTGTAAGGACAGCTTTGATTTCTTTCATTCGTTTTCGGGTATAGTCATAGCCAGCCTCCATACATGTGGTGAGCTTCGAAAAATCCAATAGACCAATCGAACTAACTTCAGGATGTAAGACGATGTCTGCTTGCCTGGTAGTGTACTTTGCTTGGATCGCCAGATTGATACTCACAACTCTTGCCAAGATCGAAAATAAGGAATCAAACGAATCAACAGGATCAGCAAAAACCAGATTTACAGCAATCACCTTATCCGCACCCAGCGCCTGAACGGCAGAGATTGGACAATTGTCCATAACCCCTCCGTCTACTAATACCCTACCTTTATGCATGACGGGTTTGAAGAGAACTGGTATGGAGATGCTTGCTTGTACAGCTTTTGCCAGTTGAATATCAGTTATCACATCTATTTCACTGCACGGATTCACTAACGGCCGTGAGGTAAACACTACTTGCCGTGCTTGTTTCAGATCTGATGATAGCAAGGCCAAAGGGAATTTCAGTTCAGCGATATGAGCATGTTGGGTCAAATTGGCGATCAGATCGTGAAACTTTTCTCCTTTGATAAGCCCCTGTATTTTGATATGACGCTTAATCAGTTTGGAAAGAAAAGCGAGGTAATCGTAATCGAGGTATCGTTTCGTGATGTTGGGTACCATTTCCATCAATTCTTTTGTGGAATACCCGTATGCGTACAAGGCGGCGATGATAGCACCTGCACTGGAGCCCGCAAGACAGTCAATTTGAATACCCGCTTCTTCTAAGGCACACAAAGCACCAATGTGTGCGCAACCAGCTACACCGCCACCACCTAGTGCGATTCCTACTTTTGTCATAGTCGCCGTTGCCTTTCTGTTTCAGTTTGCTGTATACATTATTCGCTATTGATCAATCGTTCATTCTTGCAAAAATATGAGCCCCCGAATCCAACCACCAATGTAGATGAAAAGCAAAGGAGACCATTTAATTACAAGGATAATTACAAGGACCAGTTGATGGTTTTCCCTCCCATCGTCCGCTACATCCCCTATTGTTCAATCCATAAACAAACCCAGCAGTTTCCCACTGGGTCAGTAGCCTCATCCAACATCAGTTAGGTGCTAAGTTGGGTTTATTGTGCGTCAATCCTGTTATTAGCCACCAAATCCAACGCCGGCAAAAACAAAAATCGTTGCGATTACCAACAGGAAAATCAACAGGCGACGAAATCCGAAACCACCATAACCGTATCCGCTCATTATATGCACCTCTTTTCCTCTCGTCTCGCCTTATCCTATTCAATGATCCGTATTGTAGGGACAGCACATGTAGAGTGAAGACCGAAATGACAAACCAATCACAATGTAAAGCACAAATCATGGATTTCATGTTGTTGGCTAAACCTGCACAGTACCCCAGAATTTTGACCTCTGACAGTTTCAAAATCAAACAGCAAAATGAAGGCAGAGAAACCATAGAAGAATGGACTTTTTTTGGGGGGTACCACCGACATACCTGCGAATTCGCGTCATAGCCTACGAATAAGAAATACGAACATGGGAGAGAGTTTTCATGGAAAGACGACCTAAGAATTGCCCTCCTGTACCACAGCCTATAAGGGATGACGGCGCTGGTGCGACCGATCCCGGTCCGCGGGACGTGATGCGCGATCTTGAGAACCCCGACATGCTGGTTCCACCGGCCACCGACGCCGGAAAGATCCCCAACTTGAAGTTCTCCTTCTCCGACACCTATATGCAGTTATTTCACGGCGGCTGGTCACGGGAAGTCACGGTGAGACAGCTGCCGATCGCAACCACGCTTGCGGGGGTGAACATGCGTCTTACACCGGGCGGTGTACGGGAGCTACACTGGCACAAGCAGGCTGAGTGGGCTTTCATGCTCGTTGGCCGTGCGCGCATCACTGCGGTCGATCAGGATGGACGGAACTTTATAGCTGATGTCGGAGTGGGCGACCTGTGGTACTTTCCCCCAGGCATCCCCCATTCGATCCAAGGCTGTGAGTTTCTATTGGTTTTTGATGATGGCAACTTCTCCGAAAACGACACCTTTACCATCTCCGACTGGTTCGCGCACACTCCGAAGGACGTGCTGTCTGCAAACTTCGGCGTGCAGGAAAGCGCCTTTGCCCAAATCCCGTCGAGCCAGAAATATATGTTCCAGAGTTATGTGCCAGGTCCGATTGAGACACAGAAGGTTTCGAGTCCGTATGGTACCGTGCCGAAGAGCTTCACACACCGGCTTCTGGCACAGCGACCAATACGGACTCCGGGCGGGACGGTTCGCATTGTTGATTCTTCCAACTTCCCTATTTCGACCACTATTGCGGCGGCGTTTGTGGAGGTCGAGCCGGGCGGGATGCGAGAAATGCATTGGCACCCGAATAACGACGAATGGCAATATTACCTTACAGGCACGGCACGGATGACGGTGTTCGCGTCTAACGGCACGGCAAGAACTTTCAATTACCGAGCCGGTGATGTAGGGTATGTACCGTTCGCTATGGGTCACTATATCCAGAACACCGGTAACCAAAAGCTGATGTTTCTAGAGATGTTTAAGAGTAACCGTTTTGCCGACGTGTCGCTGAACCAGTGGATGGCGCTGACTCCTCGGGAACTGGTAGAGGACAACTTGCATGTTGGACCGGAGCTGATGAACGCACTGCGGAAACAGAAATGGCCTGTTGTCAAATACAAGTAAGAGGAGGACCAAAAGAAAGAAAATGACCGATCCCGCAAAAAGGAAAAAGCCAAGCGTTTTTGTCACGCTTGGCAAGATTGTTTCCAAACCGCCCTTCATCAAACAGTAGTATCACAGTTGTTTCAACGCGTTCCGATTGGCTTCGATCGTCCGTTCGATATCTTCGTCACTGTGCGCGGCGGAGACGAACATACCCTCAAACTGTGACGGTGGCAACAGAATACCTTGTTCCAGCATCAGTCGGAAATAACGGGCAAACCGCTTGGTGTCGGATTGTTTGGCCTGGGTGTAGCTTACTACTCTTTCACCCGTGAAGAACAGACACACCATGGAACCCACCCGGTTAATATGGTAGGGAATACCCGTTTCTTCCGCGTTTTGCCGGAATCCTTCCTCCAACCGGGACGCTTTGGCTTCCAATTGCTCATAAACGCCAGGCTTACCCAGCTCCTGCAATGTAGCATAGCCGGCGGCCATGGCCAACGGATTGCCGGAGAGCGTTCCCGCTTGATACACGGGACCGGTCGGGGCCACCATCTCCATGATTTCACGTCGACCGCCGTATGCCCCGACGGGCAGACCGCCACCGATCACTTTCCCCAAGGTAGTCAGATCAGGCATTACTCCATACTTGCCTTGCGCACAATGATAATCGACCCGGAAACCGGTCATGACTTCGTCGAAAATCAACAGCGCACCGTAATGCGCGGTCAATCGGCGCAATCCCTCCAGAAAGCCCGGTTCGGGCGGCACGACACCCATGTTCCCCGCCACCGGTTCCACAATCACCGCGGCGATATCGTGGCCGAACTTCTGGAAGGCCACGCGGGCGCTGTCTAAATCGTTGTAGGGGACGGTCAATGTGTGCTGCGCCGTATTCTCCGGCACACCGGGACTGTCCGGCAACCCTAACGTCGCCACACCGGAACCGGCTTTAATCAGCAAGCTGTCGGAGTGGCCGTGATAGCTGCCCTCAAATTTCACAATCTTGTTCCTGCGAGTATACGCACGGGCCAACCGCAATGCGCTCATCGTCGCTTCGGTACCGGAGTTGACCATCCGGACCACTTCCACAGACGGTACAATTTCCGCCACCAACTGGGCCATTTTCACCTCAATCTCGGTCAGCGCACCGAAGCTGGTCCCTTTTTCCGCAGCCGCTTTGACTGCCTCCACCACGGACGGGTGGGAATGACCCAGAATGAGCGGTCCCCACGAACAGATGTAATCGATGTATTCATTCCCGTCCACATCCCATACCCGGCTTCCTTCGCCGCGCTGCAGCACAACCGGGTTCATCTCCACGGACTTGAACGCGCGGACCGGGCTGTTCACCCCGCCGGGAATCACTTTCACCGCTTGTTCATAATAGGCAATCGACCGCTGAAATCCCTTATGCAAGCCACATCACCTCTCAAACGGTATTGTACCGCAAATCCCGACACAACACACGAGGGGTAAGCGGGTGATTTTGTCTGTTTGGTGGATGTATGATGCCGCTTTATATGAAGGCGTGAAAGGACCGATGATGTATTAAAAAACGAAAAGGCTCTGAGTTCCCACTTCCGCTCCGACTGTAGCTGGAGGTGGGCAACTCAGAGCTGACACCAAACCATGAGCCATTCCCAATGATCTTTCGGCTAACCCGCAGCCCCCTCTTACAAGAGGCCGTCAGGCGATGAACCGCATGGTCACTTCATGACACTCATTGGATTAATCTTTTTCCCATCCTTGATTACTTCCAAATGAAGAATCGGATATTTTGCGTGCACTTTCCCGGTCTTGCCCATATTGCCGATTTTGTTTCCCTTTTTCACTTTTTGCCCTTGCAATACACTGATTCCACTGAGATGGGAATAGACACTCACGTAACCGTCCCCATGATCCACCATCACATGCCATCCGTAGTCGCACTTCGCATCTCGTTTTACCTTAATCACCTTCCCGTCCCCGATGCTGCCAACGAAACCTTTGTCACGCTTGTATCGTTGATAATCGATCGCCCGGTGCTGTTTTCCGTATTTCTGCGTAATATGCGTACCGGATACAGGCTGTGAGAAAGATTTCGCTGCCCAGACGTGCGAACCACTCGCACCGACCAACAAAGCCGCGGTCACCATCAGGGATGTGATCCAATGTTTCACAACATCACCTCATACCAAAAAGTAATTTTTCCACCAAATCCATATAAAGGGATTTATGTGGTAACGTGAATTTTCTACCCGCCCTGCACCGTGGTCAAACCCCTTTTTAGAAGAATAGATTCGTTATCGATGATGAAAGAAGTTTAAACTTCCGATAATGGGTTGGTATCGGAAGTGAGAAGGCATGTGGACTGAAGAGGACATTAACGGAATAATGAAGACAAATAAAAAGGAGCCACTGATGGCTCCCTCAGTTTCGTGACACAGCCGTCTTCCCCCACGAATCGATGGAGACGGGTGGTTCTTCACATACGTTATTGCACTTGTACTTCTTGAGCGCTATTTTTCACATCTTCCGGTATTTTGATTGTTTCATTGAAATCGCCAACCAGACTCATTTCCATTTTTTGATCCGCATTCAGCGTGCCGCTAACGGAAGGATCGTTGATCGGGATTTCTATTTTCGTCTCTTGCACCACTTTGGTTTGTCTGAAGGATTTTTTGTCAATCGTGATCTTTTGGCTATACTGATGCAGTTTGATTTGATCGGCATCAACGGGGATACCTGCATGTTGAAATTGCGGGAGCATCGCCGCCTTCACTTCCTCCATGCATTTGTCTATGATAGTATGAGGAGTATGTTCGTCGACGTTGATCTCCAATACGTAGGCATTCGCCGTCTCCGTCATTTTCAGCATTTTCTTCTCTTCCGGTGTTTGCAGCTTGCCGAGCAATTCTTCCAGCTTTTGCAACGCTTCATTCGGGTTTTGTGACTCGGTGGAGCCGAGATCCGGCGCATTCGATTTCAGCCAGCCGCTCCCGTCGACCGTCTTCTGATAGAGTTCATTTCCCACCATGTACATTTCCCCATCGACTTTCTGGCCTTCACTGTGAACGGTCATCGTTATATGCATCGCCTGCGGTTGATTGGTCAAGTCGATGTTCCCCTCGATGGTTTGGTCGACGGATTTGGTTTGGCCGCCGGCTTCGATGCTTAAGGCTTGGTTTCCGGTTATTTTGTAGGAGAGACCTTTGGATTTTTCAGCGGCATGCTCCGCTTTGATCAGCACTTCCTTGGGCGTCAATTTTTTCATACCCTCGGCGGCGATGTTGAGTTGTCCACAACCAGCAACAAGAACCAGAATCATGGCAGAAACAAACAGCCAATTCCACTTGCGACGCATCACAGTCTTCCTTTCTCTTTAAGATGATTGCGGACTCCTCTTTGAAGTGAAACCGATAGAATAAAGGATTTCCTAACTTCAAAAGGAGACTTTACCATTTTAGCACAGAGATCACTACTCTTCATGCAGAATTTGTGATTTTTATTCTTTTGTCCATATTCATCCTTTTCCATAGAAATAAAGGACTAGGGTGTGTCTGGTGAATACTGTCCGCATTGCTTTCCCGGCTCGTTCCATCTGCTCCGTACGAAGAAGCATATGATGACCGCTCCGACCCGTCAGCGCAGGACGCGGGCAAAGTACGCTTCGCTATGACAAATTACCCGCGATTTCAATCCTTTCGCACAGTCAGGGCTAAGGTCTTCGCTTTCCTGATATTGCTTCCTTACGGAATGACCAGACACACCCTAGCTTAACTTTAACCCTTTTTCATCGAGCCATTTTATAACCGTAAAAAAAACATCCCCACCGATGGATCGGCGGGGGTGATCTTCTTGGGCATGAACGCGAGCAAAGTTCAGACACGCCTTCGCTCACAATCCGAAGCGGCGAATCACTTTTTCCTCCCACTCATCCGCTTCCGGAGTGAAATAGGAGACGCGGGTCTTTTTGTATTCTTTGGTGGAGTACAAAACGGCGCGCTCAGTAATCCCCGTTTCATCCTCGATCGCCTGCAGGATCGATTCGCACTCCTCCATCGTCCGGCCGTGCACCATCGTAAAAATACTGTAAGGCCAATCTGGATACGTCGGACGCAAATAGCAGTGACTGACCGCCTTGAAGGAAGCCATTTTCGGTCCAACCTCATCCACCCGATCCTCCGGTACGGCCCAGACGCCCATGCCGTTGAAACGGAAGCCGGCCTTGCGGTGATGGAGCACGGCTGCGAACCGGCGCATCTGCTTCCGAGCTTGCAGATCTCGGCCGGCTTGAAGGAGTTCCTCCGTGCTGATGCCGATGTTTTGCGCCCAACGGTCAAACGGCCGGGGCTCGATCGGCAAGTCTTTCTGCAGTTCACGAATGACGGCAATGTCGAAGTCGGTGACGGTTTTGGCCGCCTGTTTCCGGTCTTCTTCCCCGTAAGCTGGTTTGGCCTTTGCCTTGGTCTGATCTTCCTTTCCAGTCATATCTAGCTGAACGCCGATCTTGAACAATCGGAGCGTGGGCATCAGGCGGATCACATCCACTTCGGCCATTTCACCCAAGAGCTCCACCGTTTTTTCCAATCCGAGACGGCTGTTCGGAGGCACAGCGATCGTAAACCACAGGTTGTAGTCATGGTTTCGCTTGTAATTGTGGGAAACCCCGGGGTGATCGTTGATGATCTGTGCTGCCTCGTCCAGGCGCTCCTCCGGAATTTTGGCCGCCACCAAGCTGGATTGGTATCCGAGTGTGCGCGTATCGAAAATGGCCGAGATCTGCCGAACAATGTCCCCTTTCAATCGGCGAACCCGCTCCATCACGTCTTCTTCAGTCGTTCCCACTTTTTCGGCGATCGCCAGGAAGGGGCGCTCCACCAACTCGATGCCTTCCTGCAACAGGTTCAGGATTTCCTGATCCAATCGGTCCAACGTTTGCGCGGTCATCCGTTTATCCCTCCTCGCAGCCACCGGGCCACGTCTTTGGCGTGATACGTCAGAATCAGGTCGGCGCCGGCCCGTTTCATCGCAGTCATCAGTTCCATCACGATACGCTGTTCGTCGATCCACCCATTTTGCGCAGCCGCTTTCACCATCGCATATTCGGCACTGACGTTGTACACTGCCACCGGCAGATCAAACCGCTCTTTCAGCCGATGCAGGATATCCAGATACGCCATGCCTGGTTTCACCATGAGCAGATCGGCTCCCTGTTCCACATCGGAAGCCGCTTCCCGCAAGGCTTCACGTGCGTTGGCCGGGTCCATCTGGTACGTACGGCGATCTCCGAACTGGGGTGCCGAATGAGCCGCATCACGGAACGGACCGTAGAAGGCGGAGGCATACTTCACCGCATACGACATGATCGGAATGTGTGTGAACCCCGCTTCGTCCAGCCCTTGGCGGATGGCAGCGACAAACCCATCCATCATATTGGAAGGCGCGATCATGTCCGCACCCGCACGTGCTTGGGAGACGGCGGTTTTCACCAACAGCTCCAGTGAAGCGTCGTTGACGATCTCCCCGTCTTCCACTACGCCGCAGTGGCCATGATCGGTGTACTGGCACAAGCATGTGTCCGCGATAACATACAATCCAGGATGCCGCTCCTTGATCTGGCGGATGGCCCGCTGGACGATGCCGTTTTCGTCGTAGGCGGAACTACCGCAGGCGTCTTTTTCATTGGGTACGCCGAAGATCAGGACGGACGGGATGCCGAGGTCCACCACTTCGTCGATCTCTTCGTCCAGCCGGTCCAGGGAGTAATGATAAACTCCCGGCATGGACGGGATCTCCTCATTCACAGCATTCCCTTCCACGACGAACAATGGGTAGATCAAATCCGTCACTTGCACATGGTGTTCTCGCACCATGCTTCGGATTGCCTCATTCCTTCTCAACCGGCGATGCCGTGCGAACGGTTTCATCGCAACTCCCCCTTCGTCAGCACTTTCGGCGGATGTTGGGCAATGGCCTCAATCAATCCGTCGATAGTAAAACGCTCCGCCACCACATCCGGCGTCAGTCCGAGATCTTCCGCTGTTTGAGCAGTGATCGGTCCGATGCAGGCGATTTGCGTCCCTTGGATCAGGGATTGCCAATTTTCCCGTACGGAACGAATTGCGTCTACGAAATTGCGGACAGTGGACGAACTGGTAAACGTGATCACGTGAATGGCGCCGTTTTCCAACATGTTGGCCACTTCTTCCGCATTTTCGTTGCCGACAACCGTGTCGTATGCGTCTACTTCCTCCACTTGGCACCCCAGTTTCTCTAGCTCAACAGCCAGCACTTTTCGGGAGATGTCGGCACGCGGAAGCAGAATGCGTTCCCCAGAACGAACCAACGGTTTCAGGTACTCCACCAACGCCTCCGCCTGAAATTTGTCGGGCAACACCTCAACCAGAAGACCTTTTTCCTCCAGGGCTTCCGCTGTTTTCGGACCAATCGCCGCTATCTTGGCCCTAGACATCGAACGGATATCCAGCTTCAGCTCACGCAAACGGCGGAAGAAATACTTGACACCATTGACACTGGTAAACACCACCCAATCGTACACCCCGAGCCGTTTCAAGGCTTGATCCAGCAAGTCCTGCCGTTTGGGACGCGTGAGGTGTATCACCGGAAACTCGACGGCTTCTCCGCCCAACGCCTCGATTTTCTCCACCAACGAACTGCTTTGACTGCGCGCCCGCGTCACCAGCACACGCCGGCCGAATAATGGCTTGTTCTCAAACCATTTCAGCTTGTCGCGCAACCGGACCACTTCACCCACAATGATAATGGCGGGAGGGCGGAAGTTGGCTTCCTGTACCTTTTCCACGATGTCATCCAACGTCCCCGTCAGCACTTCCTGTTCCACACGCGTGCCCCAACGAATCAGGGCGACAGGGGTGTTTTCCGAACGGCCGTACCGGATCAACTGATCGCGGATGAACGGCAAATTGCCCACGCCCATCAGGAAAATCAACGTTTCCGAAGCAGTGGCCAATTTATCCCACCGGATGGCGGATTCCGTTTTTTCCGGCCGCTCATGTCCAGTCACGATGGTGAAGGAAGGGTTGATGTCCCTGTGCGTTACCGGAATCCCTGCGTATGCGGGAACGGCAATGGCCGATGTGATCCCGGGCACCACCTCAAACGGAATACCGTGCTCCACCAATGTCTCCGCTTCTTCGCCACCGCGTCCGAAAACGAACGGATCTCCCCCTTTCAGCCGGGTGACCGTTTTACCTTCTTTCGCTTTCTCCACCAGTAGCTGGTTGATCTCTTCCTGCGTCAAGGTGTGACGGTCCGGCATTTTCCCCACGTATATCCGCTCGGCATCCGGTTTGGCATATTTCAGCAATCGGGGGCTGGCCAAACGGTCATACACGATCACATCGGACTTTTCGATCGCTTCCTTCCCTTTGACCGTGATCAGCCCGGGATCGCCGGGACCTGCTCCCACCAAGTAGACGGTGCCTGCGTTCATCTGCTCATCTCCTCTCGCAAAGCCGACAACAATTCTCCCGCTCCTTGTTCCAGTAACTGCTGTGCCAGTATACGGCCGACTTGCTCCGGTTCCGCGCCTTCGACAGCGCCGCGTAACACCTTCCGACCGTCCGGGTGCGCCACCATGCCGATCAGGTGGATCGATCCGTCCGTTGCCTCGGCGTACGCGCCCACCGGTAAATGGCAACCGCCTTCAAATACATGCAAAAACGCCCGTTCCGCTCGAACGGCCCGTTCAGTCTTTGGATCGTTGATCTTCTTCAATCCTTCCAACACTTCAGTATCGTCGGCACGACACTGGACGGCCAATGCCCCTTGCCCCACGGCCGGCACCATGATATCTGTCGAAAGCGCTTGCGTCACACGATCTTGCCAGCCCATCCGGGACAAGCCGGCCACCGCTAGGAGAATGGCGTCAAACTGCCCTTCCTCCATTTTGCGCAGACGGGTTTCCAGATTGCCACGCACCGGCTCCACTGTTACATCGGGCCGATACGCCAATATTTGTGCCTGCCTGCGCAGACTGCTGGTACCGATCCGCGCACCGGGCGGCAGTTTCTCCAATGAATGCCCACTGCGGGTGATCAGGCAGTCGCGCGGGTCTTCCCGCTGCGTCACCGCGCCGATCACCAGACCATCCGGCATTTCACCGGGCATATCCTTCATGCTGTGGACGGCAATATCAATCCGCCCATCCAACAGCGCTTGTTCAATTTCCTTGACGAAAAGCCCCTTGCCTCCGATTTTAGACAAGGTGACATCCAAAATACGATCTCCTTTGGTCACGATTTTTTCCTGACGCAGCTCCCAGCGGGGATTCGCTTCCCGAAGCCGGTCCATCACCCAACCGGTCTGGGTCAACGCCAAAGCGCTTTTCCTTGTTCCCACCACTACGGTTCGCATGATCGTCTGTGTCCTCCTCACTGCCCGATCCGAGCGGATCACCCGCTGATTTCCGCCGTGGCCGCTTGTTCGATCCAACTCTCCATACGACGGCGCGCCTCGTTGGGATCGGTTTTACACAATACCATCCATTCCTCATCCACGAGGCGCGCCATCAATTGATGGCGGACAGCAGCATCGGCGACAGCCTCCTGAATCCGTTGGCGCATCTCTTTGAGCAGATTCAGGTAGACCGCGTATTCGGGTCCGTACGTTTCTTCCAACTCTTGGCGGATTTTTTTGGCCAGCGTAGGACTGGCCCCTCCCGTGGAAACGGCGATTTGCAGTTGCCCCCGACGAAGGGTGGAGGGGACGGTAAAGTTGCATAAGTCGGGTCGGTCCACCACATTGATCCAGGCCCCGCATGCCTGCGCCTCTTCATACACCGCCCGGTTGACTGCCTCCTGATCCGTGGCGGCGATCACCAGGGTACATCCAGCCGCATCTCCTTTGCGATAGGGACGGGGGTGGTACGTAATTTCTCCCTGCTCCGCCCACACTTGCAGACCCGGGGTCACATCCGGACTGACCACGATCACGTCGGCGCCCCCTTCCAACAGCGAGGCCGTTTTTCGTTCCGCCACCGATCCACCGCCCACCACGAGGCAACGCCGACCGGTCAAATCCACCATCATCGGATAAAACCGTTTCATCACATTCGTCTCCCTTACATCCACCGGTGGAATGAAATTCCCGTAACGGATATCCAATAATTGAGCAACATCGCCAGGAACGACACGGCACTCCACCACGCCAGCCGCCGTCCGTGCCATCTTTGTTTCGCCCTCTGGTACAGCTGAATCGCATACAACGACAACACGATCAGGGATCCGATAATTTTGGGATCATACCAAAATCCGTTGATATTCGTCTGATACGCCCAAATCACACCCAAAATGATCGCCGAGAGCAATAACGGCATCCCGATCAGGGAAAAACCGTAGGACAGCCTTTGCAAATGTTCTAAACTAGGTAACAAACGCAATAGCCGGTTCCATTTCTTCTGTTTCAGCAAATGATCCCCGATCAGATATAGGATCGCGAAAACGGCAGACAAAGAAAAAGCCGCATAGGCCAAAAACGCCATCGTGACATGGACGAACACCAATTCCGACAGAAGCAGTCGGGACAAATGGCGTGACGTGTCACGGGCGACAAAAAAATTGATGGCCAGTACGGCAAACCCCACCAAATTCGCGGAAAATACGACCAAATCCATGTGATACAACCAGTTGATCAACAAGGTGAGCGCCACAATGGCCCACGAGTAGAAAAACAAAGAATCAAACGATGTCATCAGCGGAAACAGTTCAAACAGCCGAAAGGCGATAAACACCGTTTGAATCATCCAAACCGCGATGAACAAGGAAAGGGCCAGCCGATTGGCCCGCCGGTTCTTGTGCAGTAAATCCGCAAAGGCAAAAAGAAGCCCTAATGCATAAAGATAAATAATCAGATCGTACACCCAACGCTCAGCGAACACGGCGGCCACCCCTTTTGTTCACGAGCGGAACGTCACTTTGCCGCCAGCAAACGCCGGATGACGCAACGGAGCGGCGACGTTTTCTATAGGCGCGTGCGCTTGTTTTTGTTCTCCAGCCTGTTCTTTCTTCAGGCTTTCTTCCAGCGCAAAGATGTGGGCAAACATCTCCAACGCCTCATCACGGTTGGGGCCGGCGGCCAATTCTTTGGCGCGCATGATCGGGTCTCGCAGCAACTGATTGACAATGCTTTTGGTGTGCTTGCGGATCACACGCAACTCCCGCTCAGTCAGATCCGGCAATTTGCGCTCAATGCTTTTCATCGTTTCTTCCTGTATGGCCAACGCTTTCTCACGCAACGCCGTGATCAGCGGAACGACGCCGAGCGTCTGCACCCAATCCCGGAAAGCGCGCACTTCTTCCTCGATCATGCGGCGCACCTTCTCCGCTTCCTGCTCACGCAGCTTCAGGTTGGCCGACACGATCTCCTGCAAGTCGTCAATATCATACAGGTATACATTGTCTAATTCATGCACGGCCGGCTCGATGTCACGCGGTACGGCGATATCGATCAAAAACAGCGGCGCATTTCGCTCAGGCAACACCCGCTTGATCATTTCCCGGGTGATGATCGCGCCGGATGCCCCCGTGGAGCTGACAACGATGTCCGCTTCACGCAAGCTCTGATGCAATTGCGTAAACGAACGCGCTTCGGCACCGAATTGCGCTGCAACTTCCCGCGCTTTTTCCCACGTGCGGTTGAGCACGATCATCCGATCGGCTCCATTGGCTTGGAAGTGTTTGGCCGTCAGTTGGGCTGTTTCGCCTGCACCGATCAAGAGTACCGTTTTGCCGGAGAATGTCGGGAACAGCTTTTTCCCCAGCTCCACCGCAGCATAGCTGACGGAAACGGCATTTTGCCCCAGCTCCGTCTCGGCATGTGCCCGCTTGCCGAGCGTAATCGCCTGGCGAAACAGGGTGTTGAACATCGTGCCGGTGGTTTGTTGTTCCTGTGCTTTCAAGAACGCATCGCGCACTTGTCCCAGGATTTGCGTCTCCCCGATCACCATCGAATCCAGCCCGCACACCACCGTAAACAGATGACGGACCGCTTCATCGTTTTGTTTGATGTACAGATGATCGACGAACTCCGATTTGGGAACGGAGAACCAATCTTCCAAAAACGTTTTGGCGTAGTATTCGCCCGTATGCAGTTGATCGCAAATGACGTAAAGCTCCATCCGGTTGCAGGTGCTGACGATGACGCTCTCCAAAATGCTCTTGGTATGGCGCAATGTCGTCACAGCTTTTCCCCATTCGTTTTCGGAGAAAGCCAAACGCTCCCGCAACGATACTGGAGCCGTCTTGTGATTGAATCCGACCACTAAAATGTGCATGGACCCCACCCCGATTCCAGGTCATCCGTGCCCGAGTGCCTGCTCACCGGGTATCTTGCGGAAATCAGTTAATTCCCTGTTGATGGACACTCTTTTTCTCTTTCAGTCTTTCCTTATTATATCATAGGCTATTCCTACAGCAGGCAGCCAATGTGAACAGAATTTGAAGCCCAGGCATACGATACATCAGCCCAATTTCGAGAAAGGATGACCGACATGCGAACATTTCGGTGGATGATCGGATTCGCCGTTGTCTCCTGTTGGCTGATGGTTGTGACTGCCTGTTCACCGTCCTCTTCCCACTCCCGTACCGTTCGATTGGTTGAAGTGACGCATTCCATGTTTTACGCACCACAGTATGTGGCGATCCGCGAAGGCTTTTTCAAGGAGCAGGGATTGACGGTAGAGGTGACCAACGGCTTCGGCGGCGACAAAACGATGACTACTCTCTTATCGGGTGACGCCGATATCGTGTTAGTTGGAGCGGAAGCCGCTGTCTACGTCACCGCACGCGGCGCTTCCCGTCCGGTGGTCGGCATCGCCCAGTTGACGCAGACGGACGGCAGCTTTCTCGTCGCCCGCAATCAAATCGGACCGTTTCAATGGAGCGACCTACGCGGCAAAACGCTGTTGGGCCAACGCAAGGGCGGCATGCCTGAGATGGTGAGTGAGTACGTGCAACACCGCCATGGCTTAAAACCCCATAAGGATGTAAAGATCATTCAAAACGTGGACTACAAAAATCTCGGCAACGCCTTTGCCGCCGGGACAGGGGACTACGTCCAGTTGTTTGAACCTGTCGCCTCCAAATTGGAACAGGAGGGAAAAGGGAAAGTGGTCGCCTCATTCGGGAAAGACAGCGGTCGCCTTCCCTATACCATCTACATCACCGGTCGATCCAAACTGGAACAAGATCCCGATACCCTGCTCCGTTTCATACGTGCCGTGTATCAAGGCCAACAATGGGTCCAATCGCATTCCGTTCGGGAAATTGCAGATGTGATTGCCCCTGAGTTTCCCGACACGAACCGTGCCGTATTGGAAAAAGTGCTGCAACGATACAAGGAACAACAGGCATGGGCCACCGACCCGATCATCGACCGACAAGAATACGGTCATATGATCGACATCATGCGTCAAGCCGGTGAATTGCCCGGCAATGTTCCCTATGACACCATCGTCAAAATGGAGTTAGCCAAAAAAGCGATGCGGTAAACCGCCCCCGTATCCCCGGGGCGATGGTGCGCCGCGCCTGTGTTTGGGGGAATGGCGATATGCAACCTTCCCATGCCATCGTGCTGGAACAGGTGATCAAAACCTATATGACCAAAACAGAAGAAATTCACGCTGTGGGTCCCGTCAGTCTGACGGTCAAACCTGGTGAATTCCTGACGCTGGTCGGACCCAGCGGATGTGGAAAGAGTACGATTTTGTCACTGATGGCGGGGTTGATCCCCGCCACTGCCGGTACGGTGCGAATTTTCGATGAAACCCTGCGTTCCCCGTCTCCCCGCGTCGGATACATGCTGCAACAGGACTGTCTCCTCGAATGGCGAACAATCAAAGCCAATGTGATGTTGGGATTGGAATTGCGCGGTCTTCTGTCCGACCGCACGGTTGGTCGGGCACTTGACCTGCTCCACGAATTGGGGCTGGGGGATGTGGCTCATCATTATCCCTCTCAACTTTCCGGCGGCATGCGCCAGCGGGCGGCATTGGTACGCACACTGGCTGTTGATCCCGATATCCTCTTGTTGGACGAACCGTTCTCCTCCCTGGATTATCAACACAAATTGCACTTGGAGAAATTGATGGTGACCGTTTTGCGCGAACAGAAAAAAACAGCCGTGCTTGTCACACACGACCTGGAGGAAGCATTGGCCGTTTCCGACCGAGTGTTGGTAATGGGCGGCCGGCCCAGCCAAATCCGCAGAACGCTGACCATCCCCGCGGAGGTGCGGTCCGCCACACCGCTGGAAGCCCGCAGTCACCCGATGTTCCGCACGTTGTTTGACGAACTGTGGAGGGAGATGGAGCACTGATGAAATGGTTACCTGCACATTCGGATAAGGGAGGGCGTTCCCCCGCCCACGCACGCTATCTTCGCCGCCTGCGCCTGCGACTGTGGAGCGTATGGGGTTGCCGTCTCGCCCTGTTGCTCCTGTTTTTCGGCGGATGGCAGATCAGTGCCGACCGGGGATGGATCGATCCGTTTTTGTTTAGCAGCCCTTCCCGCATAGGAGAACAGATTCTCCAGTTGCTCCAGTCTGGTGATTTGGTCCATCATGTTGTCACCACTGCAACTGAGACGGTCATCGGTTTCACAATCGGCACCGTCTCTGGGATCGCTCTAGCCACGCTGATCTGGTCTTCCCCTTTTCTCTCCCGCGTCTTGGACCCTTATCTCGTTGTGATCAACAGTATGCCCAAAGTGGCGCTCGGCCCGCTCTTTATCGTTGCGATGGGAGCGGGATTCGGTTCGATTCTGGCGATGGGTGTAGCAATCACGGTGATTATCACCGCGCTCGTCATCCACTCCAGCTTCCAAAACGTCGATCCCGACGCATGCAAACTGGCCCGATCCTTTGGTGCCACCCGGCGCCAATTGTTCGTCAAAATCATTTTCCCAGCCTGCATTCCCGACATGATCGCCGCACTGAAAGTGAATGTCGGACTCGCCTGGGTAGGCGTCATCGTCGGGGAGTTCCTCGTTTCCAAGGCTGGCCTCGGCTACTTGATCATTTACGGATTTCAGGTGTTCAATCTGACACTGGTCATGATGAGCCTGTTAATCGTGGCCGTGTTGGCCACGGTCATGTACCAATTGGTCGCTTGGCTGGAACATCGGCTGCTCCGACACCGCCATCTGACTTAGGGTGTCTCACATAAGAGATTACTTTCCCAAGTGGAAGGTCATTTTCCTATTCCAACACCACCAACTCATGCTGGATCGCATAAATAATCGCTTGGGAACGGCTTTTGACCCCCAGCTTTTTCAGGATGTTGCTGACATGGATCTTCACGGTTTTATCGCTGATGAACAATTGTTCCGCTATCTCTTTGTTGCTGTGCCCTTTGACCATCAATTGCAACACGTCCAATTCCCGCGGGGTAAGATTCTCGTCGGAGCTGCCCCGTTCCCCTCTTTTTTCTCCTGTCAAATTGTCTAACAGTTTGCGTGCCATCACCGGATGGAGTGTCGACTCTCCTCGGGACGCCGAGCGGATCGCCGCGATCACATCCCCCGACGGAGCATCTTTGAGCAGATAGCCCGTGGCACCGGCACGAATCGATTCATAGAGATACTCGTCCCGATCATACATGGTCAATACGATGATGGCGATTCTGGGATGCTGGGTATGAATGCGGCGAATCGCTTCCACCCCGTTCATTCCCGGCATATTGATATCCATCAGGATCACGTCCGGTTGGACTTCCTCCACCAACTGCAACGCTTCGATGCCGCTCTTGGCCTCTCCCACCACTTCCATGTCGTCTTCCAGACTGATGATATTGGACAAGCCGTCACGCAAAACGGCATGATCATCCACTAGTAAAACGCGAATAGACATGAACGGACTCCTCCTCGCTTTTCTCCGTCGGAATCGTTAGGATCACACGCGTTCCCTTGTTCGGTTTACTCAAAAACTGTAATGCCGCCTCCAGTTTTTGCGCTCGTTCGTTCATACCGACGATGCCGTACCGTTTGTGGGCCTCCGCTTTGGAAATTGCTTTGCCCAAACTGAATCCAACTCCGTCATCCTGCACGATCAAGCGAACATACTCCGTTGTGAACCGCAATTGCACGCGCACCTTGGTGGCTTGTGCATGTTTGGCCACATTGTTCAGTGCCTCATGACACACCTGATAAATGGTTTCCTCCCACTCCTGCAACAACGGATACGCTCGTCCTTTAATCTGAAACACGGACCATTGACCCGTCTCGCGCTGATGCGCTTCCACGCGTTGCCGCAACGCAGGCAGCAAACCCAACCGAGCCGCGGGAGATGGCCTGAGCGCCGTGATCGAGTGGCGAACCTCCTTCAATCCTTCCCTCAGCTTCACCTGCGCTTCTTCCAGCCATTGACGCACCCGCTCTGGGTGAGTGTCAAACACCCGGGCCGCAGACTCCACTTTCATCAAAACACCGGCCAGCGATTGTCCGATACCGTCGTGGATTTCACGTGCCAAACGGTTTCGTTCCTCCGCCACCACGCGGCGTTCCCGCTCTTCCATCAGTTTGGCGGTACGCATCGCCACCACCGCTTGACTGGCCAATACAGTGAGAAAGCGCAAATCCATATCGCGAAAACCGTAGGTTTCCGTTTTACCCAGGGTGATAACGCCCATCACTTCCCCATTGACTTCCAACGGTACCGACAAGAGGGATTTGACCCCCTCCGCATCCGTCGGCGTACCCTTGCAACGGGGATCCTTGCGCACATCATGGATACAGGCGGGTTTCGCGTGGGAGGCGACCCATCCGCTCAAGCCACGGTTGAGCGGCAACGGCCGATGCTTGACCTTCAACGTTTCCTCCCCTGCAAATACTTCCGGGTATAACAGTCCGTCGCGCAACAAGTATACGACACCGTATGTATAATCGATCACTTTGGACAACGGAATCAATGTTTCTTTCATAACTTTGCGCAAGTCGAGTGTTTGATTGATCCGCGTCGCGATGACGAATAACAGCTCCATCTTCTGCTGTTGCCGTTTGAGGCGGGCGATGATGTTCAACAGAACGGCGAAACCGGCCAACGGCGCGAAGAAAAAGGCGATGCCCAAAAAACCGTACGGTTGCCGCGGTACTTCAAACACGATGGCCACGGTGCAATACAGGAAGGAGAGTAACAGCAAACCGGGTTCCAAGGGCCAACTCCCCCACCAAGTTCTGCCGCGTCGGGAGGCGGGCATCAGCTGTTCGACGCTGTCACGAATCCCTTTACTTACCAACTCATACACCAATAAAAACGTGATCAGACCGAACAGCAACTGGGACAACGGCGCCAAACCGCTCAACCACGGACGGACCACATGATGCGCTACACTGGCGGCAAACAGGCCGATCAACGTATATCCAGTTCGAAAGAGTGATCGGGAAAACGACTGACGCTTCAACCAAGTGACGACTAATACGACATCGACGAAGATCAATCCGGCGATAGGGGGTGAAAACCAGGAACTCAACGCATATAAAAGCGGAAAATGAAGGGTCACTTTCCCCCCGCCTGCCGGATGGGGATGATACTCCACAACAAACAGGTAAATCCCGAGCAACACTAGCACAGACCAACCTGCCGAAAAAGTAACGGGGTGAATCAAATCGTATACCATCCATCCCCACCCCGTCATGATGACGGCGGTCATCAATGCCCTTTCCCATGCTTTTTTCCAGTTTCTCATCACTTCCCGCCTTTCCCTCACTTCACGTGGGCTTCGCGGCGTCGGCGCATTTTTCCCCTTAACCCTTCATCCATTATTTTCGACGAAAGCGGCTATTTTCGCAAATCTCACCCTTTTTCCCGCAAATGTGATAAGATGGGATCAAACTTTGTTTGAAGGAGGGGCGTGGATGTCCAAACACTGGATTGCAGAAGGTACCTTGTTGGGAATCGCGTTTATATGGGGTATCACATTCGTCTTGGTGCAAAACGCCATCGCTGTGTTGCCTCCGTTTTCTTTTTTGGCCGTCCGTTTCGGGTTGGCTTTTTTGCTGATGCTTCCCTTTGCTGTCACTTCCCGCAATCGATCGAATGAAAGCGCCCTTCGTGCTGGATATCTCGGTCTGCTCCTGGGTGTCTGGTTGTATCTCGGGTTCGCATTGCAAACCTGGAGCCTCTTGTACACCACATCGGGTAAGTCCGGATTCCTGACCGGCTTGTCCGTCACGCTGGTTCCCGTGATATCCTTTTTCATCTTGCGGATCAAACCCAAACCCACGGCTGTCGCAGGTGTCTTATGTTCCGTTCTCGGTTTGTACCTGCTCGCTTTTGTGGATTTTTCTGCGATTAACATTGGAGATGTACTCGCTTTTTTGTGCGCGATTGCGTTTGCTCTCCAGATAGTATATACGGGAAAATACGCCCCGGACGGGGATGCTTCCATGATCGTCACGGCGCAGATTGGAACAGTGGCGCTCTTCAGTCTGCTCTCCTCCGCAATTTGGGAAAATCCCGCAGCGATTTTCCGCGCGGACGTATATCTGAACCATGACGTGGCAACCGCGTTGATCGTAACCGCTTTATTCTGTACGGCATTGGCTTTTTGGGCACAAACCCATTTTCAAAAATACACCACGCCCAACCGGGTGGCCCTTATCTTTGCGATGGAACCGGTTTTTGCTGCACTGGGCGACTACTGGTTCAAAGGCGTCACTTTGAACGCTACGGCACAAGTGGGTTGTCTGTTGATCTTCCTGGGTATGATCCTGGCCGAAATCGACGTGGCTTGGTGGAAGAAAATCCGTTGGTCATCTCAAAAAAGCAAGGTTTCCTGATGGTTCAACATCAGGTATTGATACCCCTTTCGACAGTTTGATTGTTTCGCCTTCTATTGCTGTCCGTATGTTCGATTATACAGGAATTTCAGCGAGGTGAGCGTTCCGAGATATGCGGTCCAAATGGATGGGCCTGGGATTGATCATCATTGGCGTTGGGTTGTTGATGGTCAAAACCGACTGGCCTTATACCGATCGATTGTGGCACTGGGAGTTCGGACTGTTGTTCGCAGGGCTGATTCTCCTGCTGGCGGCGATCACCCGTCGCAATCGCAACCTGACGTTATGGGCGGCGATGCTGACGGGTGTGGGACTACAGTTATGGGCGCCTTTGTACATACCCACATGGCCGAAGCATTGGAGCATGATCCTCTGGATCGTCGGCGCTGCCTTTTTGGTACGGGCATTGGTCTTCAAGGAACGACAAAACGGTATCATCGGCGCGCTTCTGATCGCCGTCGGTTTGTTCGCATGGCCAAAGATTAAAGAAGTAGAAGGACTGGCAGGTATCTCCGACACCTTGCACACCTATTGGCCGGCTTTGATCGTCTTGCTCGGTTTCGTTCTGATTGTGATGCGAAAATGAAAAAGGCGGTTCGTATGGAACCGCCTTCTGTCGTTTTATTTTGGTTCATCCAACTCCAGGGTGGTGACTGTCTTTTCCTTCTCCTGATGACGTTCTATCGCCAGTTCGATCAGCTTGGTGATCAGGTCCGTATAGGACAAACCACTGTGTTCCCACAGCTTGGGGTACATGCTATATTGCGTAAACCCGGGCAATGTGTTGATCTCGTTGATCAAAACCTGACCATTGTCCTTGCGGACAAAGAAGTCGACGCGGGCCAAACCGCTGCAATCGATCGCCCGGTATGCTTTCACAGCCAATTGCCGGATCTCTTTGACCGTTTCCGCGGGCAATTCAGCCGGGATGCGCATCTCCGATTTGCCGTCGATGTATTTGGCGCGGTAATCGTAAAAGTCGTTGGAAGAGACGATTTCCCCCGGCACGGACGCTTGCGGATCGTCATTGCCCAACACCGCCACTTCCACTTCCCGGGCCGGAATGAACTCTTCCACCACGACTTTACGGTCGTACTGCGCGGCCAAACGCAATCCCTTTATCAGCTCTTCCCGGTTTGTGGCCTTGGAGATACCCACACTGGATCCCAGATTGGCCGGTTTGAGAAAAACGGGATAATCAAAAGCCGTTTCAATTTCCTCAATCACTTGATCCATCTCCCGTTCCAACCGGGAACGGAGAACATGAGAAAACCTTCCCTGCGGCAATCCTTCCTGGGCGAAGATTTTTTTCATCATCACCTTGTCCATGCCCACGGCCGAAGCGAGAACACCCGCTCCCACATACGGAATGTTGGCCAATTCAAAAAAGCCCTGAATGGTGCCGTCCTCACCATACGTGCCGTGCAGCACGGGAAACACCACATCCACCGCATCCCAATCCAACGCCGGTACCATTCCCTCTCCCTGGACGGAAACGACCGGTAGACCGGATTTCAGTCCCTCCAACAATGCCGGTTCCCCTGTTCCCTCCAGGTAAGGTAGCGCTTTCTGCCCGATGCGCCATTCCCCTGACTTGTCGATGGCAATCGGGATGACGTCGAAACGATTTCGATCGATCGCTTTCAAAACGGAGGCAGCTGATTGAATCGAGACCTCGTGTTCTCCGGATTTCCCTCCGAACAACACTGCTACGCGAAGTTTCTTACCCAATCCTCTCCCAACCTTTCTCTGCGCACGCTTGCCGCATCACACGACAGGTTTCTCGTTTATAGCCTATTCCATCATAAAATAAATGGTTCATGCGGAAAAGGGGCGGCACCTGATCAACTTTCCGATACAAGCGCCGCAATCGCGTTCCACAACTCGTCCTTGCCCTGACCTGTTTCGGCGGAAAACAGGATGAACGGGTCGTCCTCACGGATCTGAATGCCTTCCCGTACTTGTTTCACATGCTTCGGCCATTTGCCCCGGGGGATCTTGTCCGCTTTGGTGGCGACGACAATCACCGGGATGCCGTAATGCTTCAACCAATCATACATCATGCGGTCATCCCGGGTGGGCGGATGGCGTATATCCACCACTTGAATGACCCCCTTCAGCTCCTGTCGATTCAGCAGATACCCTTCGATCATGCGGGCCCAGGCAGCTTTGGTTTCCTTGGAAACGCGGGCGAATCCGTATCCTGGCATATCGGCAAAATACAGCTGGCCATTCACTCTATAAAAGTTGATCGTCTGTGTTTTCCCCGGTTTGGAACTGGTCCGGGCGAGATTTTTACGATGGACCATTCGGTTGATCAGCGACGACTTCCCCACATTGGAACGCCCGGCCAGAGCGATCTCCGGCAGGGCGTCCTCAGGGTATTGAGACGGTCTTACCGCACTGATGACAAATTCAACTTGTTTTACGTTCACGCGGATCCCTCACCAACGCCCGAGCCAACACTTCGTCCATATGCTCCACCAACGTAAACGTCAAATCACGGCGGACACTCTCGGGCACATCTTCCAAATCCTTCTCGTTATCTTTGGGTATCAGGACATGACGGATGCCGGCGCGGTGCGCGCTGAGCGCTTTTTCCTTAAGGCCCCCGATCGGCAACACACGACCGCGCAATGTAATCTCGCCCGTCATTGCCACGTGGCGGGAAATCGGGATACCAGTCAGCGCCGATACAAGTGCCGTGGCCATGGTGATCCCGGCGGATGGTCCGTCCTTGGGGATCGCCCCTTCCGGCACGTGGATGTGAATATCGTTTTTCTCATGAAATTCCGGATCGATGTGGAACTCCTCAGCTCGGGAACGGATATAGCTGAACGCAGCCTGAGCCGATTCCTTCATCACTTCTCCCAATTTGCCGGTCAACGTCAGTTTCCCCTTGCCGGGCAGTACGGTCACCTCGATGGTCAACGTGTCGCCGCCCGTTTCGGTCCACGCCAGTCCCGTGGCGGCTCCGACTTGATCCGTTTCTTCGGCTCTTCCATATCGAAACTTGACCGGCCCCAAGAACTGCTCCAAGTTTTTCGGGGTGATCACCACTTTTTTCTTCTCACCGGTAACCAGCAGTTTCGCCGCTTTGCGGCACAAGGTGCCGATCGTGCGCTCTAGATTGCGCACGCCCGCCTCCCGGGTGTAGTGACGGATCACTTTTAATATCGCGTCTTTGTGAATTTGCAACTGATCCTTGGCCAAACCGTGCTCTTTCATCTGTTTGGGGATCAGGTAACCTTTGGCGATCTGTTCCTTTTCTAGCTCGGTGTAGCCAGAGATGTTCAAAACCTCCATCCGGTCCAACAGCGGACGCGGAATACCATACAGATTGTTGGCGGTGGTGATGAACATTACTTTGGACAAATCATAGGGAATTTCGATGTAATGATCGCTGAACGTGGCGTTTTGTTCCGGGTCCAACACTTCCAACAACGCTGCAGCCGGGTCACCGCGAAAATCGGCCGACATTTTATCGATCTCATCCAGCAAAAAGACCGGATTGATCGTGCCTGCTGTTTTCATCCCCTGAATGATCCGCCCGGGCAACGCGCCGACATACGTGCGCCGGTGACCGCGGATCTCCGCCTCATCCCGCACACCGCCCAAGGAGACGCGCACAAACTTCCGGTTGAGGGCGCGGGCAACCGAGCGAGCCAATGAGGTTTTCCCCACCCCTGGCGGGCCCACCAGACACAGGATGGGACCTTTGAGCTTTTTCACCATTTTCTGGACAGCCAGGTACTCCAGTACCCGCTCTTTGGCTTTTTCCAAACCGTAATGATCCTCATCCAAAATTTTTTCCGCTTTTTTCAGGTCGAGATCATCCTTCGTTTCCTTGCGCCAAGGAAGTTGGAGCAACCATTCCACATACGTGCGGATGACGCCCCCTTCCGCTGAGGTGGTCGGGATTTTTTCCAGCCGTTCAATCTCTTTTTCCACTTTTTCCACCACATAATCGGGCGCATCCAGCTTGGACAGTTGTTCCCGCAGCTCCTCCACTTCGCCGACACGGCCTTCTTTTTCTCCAAGCTCCCGTTGGATCGCCTTCATCTGTTCACGCAGGTAATACTCTTTTTGCGTTTTCTCCATCTGCTTCTTGACGCGCTGGCTGATCTTGCGCTCCAGCTCCAACACTTCCCGCTCATCATTAAGCATTTCAAGAAGCGTTTCCAATCGCTTATGGACGTCAATCGTCTCCAAGATTTTTTGCTTGTCGGCGATCTTCAGCGGCAGATGGGATGCGATGATGTCGGCGAGCCGACCGGGATCGTCAATGTCCGCCACCGCCGAATACGTCTCCGGCGACACCTTTTTGGATAAACGTAAGTATTGCTCAAAATAGTCCAATACGGAGCGCATCAGCGCTTCCAATTGCAGATCGTCTTTCACCTGGGGCGCCAGTTGGGTGACACGAACCCGGTAAAATGTTTGTTCATCGAGAAATTCGTCGATGGTCGCCCGATGCAAACCCTCCACCAACACGCGAATCGTGCCGTTGGGCAACTTCAGCATCTGACGGACGCGGGCAATTGTCCCCATCCGATAAATGTCGTCCGGCGACGGTTCCTCTATATGAACTTCACGTTGGGTTGACAACACAATCAGGTTCTCGTCGACCATTGCCTGTTCCAACGCCTTGACTGAGCGTTCCCGGCCAACATCCAAATGAAGCACCATGCTCGGATAGACGATCAATCCGCGCAATGGCAACAACGGCAATATGCGCTGCTCCTCTTTCACGGCCGTTTGAGCACCTCCACTGCTGTGATGACGCTTGTGGGAGTATCGGTAGGTCGAGCTTTGTTCGATTTTATCTTATTCACTTACTTTTGTCCATGACAGGAAAGGGATGAGAAGCGCTGGATGGGAAAAGGGGCGAATTCGTGTGAATCGAATGTTCGCCCCCTTCTTACAGGCATCTTATCACACATTCCCCCGACTTTCACCCTCCGGTTTCAAAGGGGAGGACATCAGCGGAGCCGGGGATGGGGAAAACAGACGCGTACCCGAAACCGACGGGTCCTCTTTCGGTTCGGACATTTTCAATGCATGGATCAACACTTCATCAAGGCGTTCCACCGGGATGACCTCGACGCCCTTCATTTCCTGAAACAGGGCCTGCATGTTGTCGGCCGGAATTAACACCCTTGACGCCCCCGCCTGCCTCGCCGCCTCCACCTTGGCCACGACACCGCCAACAGGTTTCACGCGGCCGTGAATGCTGAGTTCACCAGTCATCGCCAAGCGATTGTCGACCGGAATCTTTTTGATCGCCGAATAAATCGCCGTGGCCATCGTAACTCCCGCCGAAGGCCCATCCAACGGAATCCCGCCGGGAAAGTTGATGTGCAGATGATAGTCATAAGGGTTGACATCCGTCTTGCGCAACACGGTCAACACGTTTTCCACTGAACCGTGCGCCATGCTTTTGCGCCGCAATCGCCTTGCGGTGCTGCCCATCTCTTCCTCGTCCACCACACCGGTGATGCGCAAGCTTCCTTTGCCTTTTTCCTCAGCAGGAATGGCCGTCACTTCCACTTCCAACAATGTGCCCATATTGGGGCCATACACAGCCAACCCGTTGGCCAGTCCAATCTGCGGTGACGGCGGCACTTTCAACTCGGGACGGGGTGAGAGCTGACTGTTATGCGCCACCCATTCCACATCAGAAGTCCATACTTTTGTCCGTTGATCTGTCATCGCCAATCCAACCGCAGTCTGGACCATATTGACCGCTTCCCGTCCATTGGTGGCATATTTTTGGATCACCCGGATTGCTTCCGGTTCATAATCGAATGAAATGCGTTCCAACGCCTGTCGAGCGATGGTACCCACTTCGCCCGGCAACAACGGTCGAAAAAAGATTTCCATGCAACGGGAGCGGAGCGCCGGCGGCAATTCTTCCGGCGTGCGCGTAGTAGCCCCGACCAATCGAAAGTCCGCAGGCAACCCGTTTTGGAAGATGTCGTGGATGTAACCGGGCGTTTGGGGATCTTCAGAATTATAATAGGCGCTTTCCAAAAACACTTTGCGGTCTTCCAGCACCTTGAGCAATTTGTTCATTTGTACGGGATGCAATTCGCCGATTTCATCGATAAACAAAATGCCGCCATGTGCCTTGGTTACCGCACCCGGTTTGGGTTGGGGGATACCTGCCATCCCCATCGGACCCGCTCCTTGATAAATAGGATCGTGTACGGAACCAATAATGGGATCGGCAATCCCGCGCTCGTCGAATCGGGCAGTCGTGGCATCCATCTCCACAAATTTAGATTCGGATGTAAACGGGGACAGCGGATTCCGCTTGGCCACCTCCATGACCACGCGCGCGGCTGCGGTCTTGCCTACACCAGGCGGCCCGTAAATGATCACGTGTTGGGGATTGGGACCGCAAAGTGCTGCTTGAAGCGCTCGCAGTCCCTCCGATTGTCCCACAATATCTTCAAATCGCGCCGGTCTTGTCTTCTCTGCTAGTGGTTCGGTTAAGGAGACCATTCGCATCTTGTGCAGTTTTTCCACTTCTTTACGGGATTCACGATCCACCGCAGACCGACTCGTCTGCTGATTCCGAAGCAGATTCCAAAAATAAACCCCAATTACAACCGAAAAAAACACTTGCAAAATCATCAATAAGACAGTCCAGTTCAACCTGATCCCCCCCGTTGCAACCTCATCCGTCCAAGGGCGCCTCCCGCCCCGTGGGTCGTTCATAGTATGGCCGCAAAACGGTAGGGATAGTCACCTAAACCGAATACCTGCATCGGAGAGAGGTTGTTCACATTGTCCAACTCGCTCCGACTTCACTTTCCCGGCTCACTTCACCAGCGCCTTGCAAGAGGAACCCTTTCCCCGACTTTTTCCCCACGTAGATAAAGTCACTATCGGGAATAGGGTCCCCAAGATTTGTAAGACTTTCTAGGCACCATAGATGGACGCAGGCAAATTACGCTTCACTTAGAGAAAATTTATAGTTCCTTTATTTTCCAGATCGATGCTCGATCAGCACCTCACCGTTTCCTCATGTACATGTCAAACGCCCAATACAGCATCGGTTGCAACGGATAATCCCATTCACCGATCAGTTGGCAGGCTTCGCCGTGGAAACCCAATTGGAAGTTTAACAATCCAAACAACGGGGATTCGGCATCCAGTGACGGACTGATTCCGCGGAAGTCGTACGTATGTGCCCCCATTCGGTGGGCATCTTGGATCATCCGCCAATGCAGGGCGTAGTTGGGCATCTTGTCCCGATTTTCGTGGTGGGAAGCGCCGTAGAGCACCCAGACATGACCGGCCGTATGCAGCATCAATGCCGCCGACAACAACTGATCGTTCCAAATGGCGAGATATAACCGGATCCGGTCCGCATCATCCCGTTTCAATGCTCGGAACATCTGTTGGAAATAGGCATAGTTGCGCACACCGAACTGCTTGCGTTCGGCCGTGGCTTTCAACAGGTCGTAGTAAGCATCGAGATCCTGTTCCTCACCCACCGTGACCACCACTTGTTGCTTCTCAGCTTTGCGGATATTTTGCCGCCAGGATCGGCGAAATCCTTTCCATATGTCATCCAATGTCCTGTCTTTCAAGTTCAGACGGTATTCGAACTGCGGTTGCACTGTGGAAAAGCCTTCTTCCGGACTTTTCTTTTTCCAACCCATCTCCATCAATACCTGCTGCACATAGTCGGCTGCAGGATCTTGCCAATCCGGTCCCACATCGGTCAGTGATTTGCCCTTTAGCCCATGAGTGCGAATATCCCGGATATAGGATTGGATTGTTCGCGCATGCCATTTGGCGCGGACAACCGGTGGATCTATTTTGACGGTAAAGACGTTTCGCTCCTTGAGATAATCAAATAACGGAAAAACCAGTTCTTTAAATTTTTTGCTTTCCAATCAATCAAGGGACCACGCGGTATGTATGCGAGGAATTTATTGATTGCCGGCATTTTTCTATACAACACCAACGCGCATCCAACCATATTCCCGTCCGCTTCAAACCATCCGAGCAAGTCGTGTTGCCAATCCATCTTGACCTCGGCCCACGAAGGATATTGCATGAAGTTCGCCAACGGATGCTTTTCAATAAAAGACAAATATTCCTCCTTTTGTACTGTCTTCACTTCCATGCGGCATACACTCCACTTCCTGTTGATTTCTGTTAAAAATGTTGATTTCATGCTTGAATCCTCAAGCAAACTCCACCTTATTCTATCATAAATAAAAACACCTGCTGCCGCAGGTGTAACCAAACCGTGAAATATCGTTTTTATTGATACATCATGCGCTTTCTTCTTTTTTCTCGATCACGCGACCTTCTCGCGTCGTCAACTTCGGTCCCACTTTGTTGAGCACCGTTTCTTTCGTTACGACGCATTTGACCACATCGTCACGGGACGGGAGATCAAACATGACATCGAGCATGATAGACTCGATAATCGCCCTGAGTCCCCGGGCGCCGGTGTTCCGTTTGATCGCTTCTTTAGCAATGGCTCGGAGGGCGTCCGGCTCGAAATGCAATTCTACATTGTCCATCTCGAGCAATTTTTGGTACTGTTTGACCAGCGCATTTTTTGGTTCAGTCAAAATCCGTACCAACGCCTCTTCATCCAGCGGTTCCAATGTGGTGATCACCGGCAACCGACCAACAAATTCGGGAATCAAGCCGAATTTCAGCAGGTCTTCCGGCAGAACCATCTTGAGGTATTCACCGGGTTTCATATCGACGGAGTGCTTATCGGCACCGAATCCGATCACCTTTTTGCCGATCCGACGTTTGATGATCTGCTCCAGGCCGTCAAACGCACCACCGCAGATGAACAGAATGTTGCTGGTATCGATTTGAATGAACTCCTGATGAGGGTGTTTCCGGCCGCCTTGCGGCGGAACGCTGGCCACTGTTCCCTCCAGGATTTTGAGCAGGGCCTGTTGTACCCCTTCACCGGAAACATCCCGCGTGATCGACGGGTTTTCCGATTTGCGAGCCACCTTGTCGATTTCATCGATATAGATGATACCCCGCTCGGCTTTCTCCACATCGTAATCCGCCGCCTGGATCAGCTTGAGCAGGATGTTTTCCACGTCTTCCCCAACGTATCCCGCTTCCGTCAGAGAGGTGGCATCCGCAATCGCGAAAGGAACGTTCAGGATTCTTGCCAGTGTTTGCGCTAACAGCGTTTTCCCGCTTCCGGTGGGCCCCAACATGATGATGTTGCTTTTTTGGAGCTCCACATCATCCGATTTGTGGGAGGAGTTGATCCGTTTATAGTGATTGTAAACCGCAACGGAAAGTGCCTTTTTGGCATGATCCTGGCCGATCACATACTGGTCGAGGATGGCACGAATCTCTTGCGGTTTGGGCAGGTTTTTCAGATCAATTTCCTCTTCGCCGCCGAGTTCTTCCTCAACGATTTCGTTGCACAGCTCAATGCACTCGTCGCAGATGTACACTCCTGGTCCGGCGACCAGCTTGCGCACCTGATCCTGCGATTTGCCGCAGAAGGAGCATTTGAGCTGTCCTTTTTCTTCATTGAATTTGAACATCCCCTGCTCACCCCTTTCGATGGTTGGGCTGGGTGATCACTTTATCGATCAGGCCGTATTCGACCGCTTCTTGAGCACCCATGAAGAAGTCGCGATCTGTGTCGCGCTCGATTTTCTCCAGCGGTTGCCCGGTACGCTCCGCCAAGATCTTGTTTACCTTCTCCCGCGTGCGCAAAATCCAATCAGCATGGATTTTGATATCGGTTGCCTGGCCGCGCACGCCGCCGAGAGGTTGGTGGATCATGACCTCGCTATTGGGCAATGCATACCGCTTCCCTTTGGCTCCAGCCGCTAGCAGGAACGAACCCATGCTGGCAGCCAAGCCGATACAAATAGTCGACACATCCGCTTTGATGAACTGCATCGTGTCGTAAATCGCCATCCCTGCGGTGATGGACCCGCCGGGAGAGTTTATGTACAGGTGGATATCCTTCTCAGGATCTTCCGCATCCAAAAACAACAATTGAGAAACCACCAGATTGGCGACATGGTCGTCGATCGCGCTGCCGAGGAATATGATCCGGTCCTTCAACAGGCGAGAATAAATATCATACGCCCGTTCGCCCCGACTGGTTTGCTCGACGACCATTGGGATCAAGGTCACGCCATCCACCCCTTTTTAAAAGCAGTAGCAGTTTTAAAAACAAGGCACGTGTGGGAAACGTGCCTTGTTTTACCTGCTCTATCTTCATTATGCCGCATTTTTGCTGTTGGATACAAGTAGGTCGATTGTTTTTCGAATGACTAATTCTTCCTTGATCTGATCCAATCCTCCCTGTTGTTCAAAGAGGCGTTTGATCTCATCCAATTCACGATTGTATTGTTCAGCCAGTTTTTTCAGTTCTTCCTCTACTTCTTCATCCGTTACTTCCACGTTTTCCGCTTTCGCGATCGCTTCCAACACCAGGTTAGCCCGCACTTTTTTCTCGGCATCTTCCTTGAACTGCTCGCGCAGCGCGGCGTCATCCTGACCGGTGAACTGTTTGTACAGATCCAGGTTCATACCTTGGTAACGCAGTTGCTGATCAAAATGACGCAACATGTGGTCGATTTCATGTTCAATCATCACCGGAGGCAGGTCGATTTCAGCATTGGCCGCCGCCAGTTCCACCAATTTGTTGCGACGGTAATTTTCTTCGTCATTTTTGGCCTTTTCCTTGAGTTTATTCTCAATGTCCGCTTTCAATTCTTCCAGCGTATCAAATTCGCTCACGTCTTGAGCGAACTCGTCATCCAGCTCGGGCAGGCGCAACCGTTTGATTTCATGCAGTTTTACTTTGAAGACGGCTTCTTTACCGGCCAGCTCCTCAGCATGGTAATCTTCCGGGAAAGTGACGTTGATTTCTTTTTCTTCTCCCGGTTTCAGGCCAATCAGTTGGTCTTCAAAGCCCGGGATGAATTGGCCGGAACCCACTTCCAGGTTGTATTGTTCCGCGTTGCCCCCTTCAAACGGTTTACCGTCGATAAACCCTTCGAAATCAATGATGACGCGATCGCCTTTTTCCACCGCACCCTCTTCAACAACTTCCAGCTGGCCTTGCCGTTGTTGCATCTTTTTCAGTTCTTCTTCCACATCTTCCGGCTTAACGGAGAAATCTTTGGCCGGTACTTCCAACCCTTTGTACTCACCCAGTTTCACTTCGGGCTTCACGGTGACTGTCGCCTTGAAGATCAGTTCTTTGCCTTTTTCCATTTGCTCGATATCGATCTCCGGACGATCCACCGGCTCGATTCCCGTTTCCTCAACGGCCGCTTGATACGCTTCCGGCAGGAGGATATCCAGTGCATCTTGATACAACGCTTCCACACCGAAACGCTTTTCAAAGATCGGGCGCGGCACTTTCCCTTTGCGGAATCCGGGCACGGATACTTTTTTCACGACTTTTTTAAACGCTTGATCCAGTGCTTCGTTCACTTTGTCGGCGTCCACTTCAACGGTGAGCACGCCCTGGTTTTTCTCCGTTTTTTCCCAGCTTGCCTTCATCGGTTCTTCCCTCCTGACGAACTCTATTGACACAGATGAGATTCCATCCCACCGAATGACCGTAATTACAACCACTTCATTATAACATATGGACCTTTGTTTGCAACACGGCCAACAAGGCTCGAAAAGCCGTACATAACAGAAAAACCCCTCTTGGGGTTTTGAAACGTAGAAAACGGGACTCTTCGGGAGCCGAGTGGCCGGCTCCTGTTACCCGCTTACCAACAAGTTGGATGGCGTCCCAGGAGGGATTCGAACCCCCGACCAGCGGCTTAGAAGGCCGATGCTCTATCCAGCTGAGCTACTGGGACATAGATCATCGGTGAAATGAAAAATCAGCGTATTTATTATACCACGATCCATACACTTGTCAAGGTGAAGTGTTGATGGGGAAGCGATATCGTCTCCCCGTTCTCCATCGGTTGGCATACATTCAAAGTGACTTGCTCCACGGCTAAAACACCAGAGTCACTCCCTTTGGTCGGCGCGGACTTTCTCGCTTCATCTGGCGTGGCAACCCACATCCATCCACGATGGTTTCGTCCAAGCCTGGGTGATCGACCAAGGTTCACTCGCTATCTTCCTCACCCTGAAAGGCTGGTGTTTTCCCGCTCGTTCTTTATAAGACGAACGATCCGCCGCGCTCCTTGATGATCTCCCCGTTGGTCGTATAATAAGTGACATGGACCGTCCCCGTACCATCTGTCTCAAGGACGACATAGGAAGGAACACGAAATCCCCTCGGATAGGCAATACTGCCCGGATTGATGAACAACCGGCCGTTTGCCTGCTCACATACGGGAAAGTGCGAGTGACCGAAACAGGCGACGTGGGCATCTACTTCCTCCGCTCGATAACGAATGGGCAACAGCGATGTTTTTACCTGATACCGATGGCCGTGTGTCACATAAAAGCGAAGCCCACCAGCTTTCCACACCGATTCCTTGGGGACATCTTCCCAATCGCAGTTTCCCTGTACCACCGTCATGGACACATTCGGCAACTGATCGACGGAGGTGCAAAAGTCGCCACAGTGAATCACATGATCCGCCTTCACCTTTTGTACGATTTTTTTCAGCAAATTCGCTTTTCCATGGGAATCGCTCACAATGAGAACACGTATCGCTGACCCCTCCCATTCTGGTGTTTATCAGGATGGAGATGGGGAAATCCGGGGCTGATGCAGCTCATCCGGCATTTGCTCTGATTCCAGACGATTCGCTGATCCATATCGCATCGGTTTACTGGCTTACTCTACCCGCGACCTGCAAAGAAGTTTACTAAGGCCGTTCCGAACCGGGCGCACAGGACGCGGGCAAAGCCGCTTCGCTTGGAAGAATGCCCGCGATCATACTCCTGCGCTTTATTCGATGCTCAGTCGTGCTATGGAATGACCAGATACACCCTGGAATGGCCGAGTCCGCTCTCTCTTTACCACGCGAACTGAGAACGGAACAGCTCCAACAATTTTTCGATTGCTCGTGCCCGGTGACTGATCTCGTTTTTTCGTTCGGGAGACAGTTCCGCCATTGTTTTCCCTTCTTCCGGTACGAAGAACAGCGGATCATAACCAAATCCGTATTCTCCACGCGGCTGATCCACAATGCGACCGTGACACTCTCCGCGAACCACTCGCGTCTCTTCACCCGGCACAGCCAACGCAATTACGCAAACAAACATCGCATCGCGGTTTTTTTCGGGCTTGCGGTTCAGTTCCGCTAACAGCTTGCGGTTGTTATCCTCGTCGGTGGCATTGGAACCGGCATACCGGGCTGAATAGACGCCAGGAGCACCATTCAGCGCCGGTACCACCAATCCGGAATCATCGGCAATCACAGGACGATCCAGTGCGCGCATCGCCGTTTCCGCCTTTTTGATCGCATTGGCCTCAAATGTGTCGCCGTCTTCTACCACGTCGGGAATGCCTGCCACTTGTGTGAGATCCACCACCGGCAGCCCCAGCTCTCGCCGCAAAACGGCGTCAAATTCTTCCGTTTTGTGTCTGTTGCGGGTGGCCAATACCACTTCCGACCACCGCCACTCCCTATTCCGTTGCGTTTTCAACAGCGTTCCCTCCGATCAGCGCAGCCGCTTCTCCCAGCACTTCACGCTGATAGGCAATCAGCTGTTGCGTCCCCAGCTTGGCCAAATCCAACAGGCTGTGCAATTCTTCAGGGGTGAACGGGGCTTCCTCGCCCGTCCCTTGCACTTCGACATATTTACCCGAACCAGTCATCACCACATTCATGTCTACATGTGCCGATGAATCCTCTTCGTAACACAAGTCCAGACAAGGTTGTGCATCCACGATCCCCACACTGGTGGCGGCCAGAAAATCCTTCACCGGCAAACGGGGAAGCGTTCCCGCCTTCACCATTTTGTACAAAGCATCCACCATGGCCACAAAGGCACCCGTGATGGAGGCGGTACGGGTTCCGCCGTCCGCCTGGATCACATCGCAGTCCATCCAGAGCGTCCGCTCACCCAATTGTTCCAAATCCACCACTGAGCGAAGCGCACGACCGATCAAACGTTGGATTTCCATCGTGCGTCCGCCCACTTTTCCTTTGCTGGATTCCCGAATGGTGCGCGTCTGCGTGGCTCTCGGCAACATGGCATATTCCGCCGTCACCCAACCTTTCCCCGTTCCGCGCATAAAGGGGGGCACCTTGTCTTCCACCGTTGCGGTACAAATAACGCGCGTGTCACCGACACTAATGTAGACGGAGCCCTCGGCCGTTTTTATGTAATCCAGCACCATCTCCACTTTTCGCATCTCATTAAACGCTCGTCCGTCTACTCGCAATCGCTTCCCCTCCATCTTCAAATCCTCATCCATTATAGCATAACCGATTGGTTCCTCCGAAAGTCCGAAATGAAATTGCAAAAGAAAAAGAGGCAGTCTTCCACCTCTTGTCCAGATCACCGTAAGGATCAAAATTTACCGGGGTTGACGATTTCGGGACGCATCACCGGTTTCTCCAATGATTGACCGGTTTCTATCGTGCCGCCCGCCTTCCCGTCGACGGTGATTTTCACCTTTTTAGCGCCGGTGTTTTCCGTCAAAGAGAGGACAATGGTCTGAATGGCGTCTTTGGAAGCCGACTTTTGGTCACTGTACTGCAGCAATTCCTTGCTGAAATCGGCCATCACCGTATCCCCTTTCACGGTTGCGGCGTGGACTTGCGTCGTTTCGGCCAGTGCACTGCTGAGTCGGGACCCGTTTTGCGGTCCTTTCACCAATTCGGCCAATGTTGCTTGGGCCACATTATTCGTCCTGTTAATCATGCGTGTCACCGGCACATAATACACCATATTGTCTGGCGTCTGACCAAGGAAGTATAGCGTAACCGGCATGCTTTGGCTGACATTGACGCCTTCGGCCATTTCCACGTTGATCCCCTGTGCCCGCGTCAGTCCCTGTGCCGGGGTTTTACCTTTGGGCATCGTTTCCAGCGGATGTCCGTTTACCCAGATGTTCACCCGTTTGACGGAATCAAACCCCGTCAAGGTCCAGGTCACCGCGCTCAAAATCTGATTTTCCATCTTGGGATCATACGACAAGAACTCCTTAGAGAAGTCGACTGTGGCCGTACCATCCTGGATGTTGACCCCCTTTACTTGGGTTCCTTTCGGCAGGATCCCGCTGAATCCTTTGGGCAACACCCCTTTTTCCGGACCGTCCTTCACCAAGTAGCTGAGTGCCTCCTTGGCAATACCCTTCTCCTTTGGAATGGACAATGTGTAGGGAACCACATACCCCAAATCGGTTAACAGATACAACTCCACTCCGCCCTGCTTTTTGGCCGAAACCGCTTTGGCCGTGCCCCCCGCCATTCCCTGTTCTTTCGGTTGCAGATCTGCCGGCGGCGGATCAATGACACGCGAGGTTTTCTCATTAGGACCGTACAAGCAACCGGACAGCAATAACGAGATGAGGAGCAACACCATGCCGACATAAGCGGTTCTTCTTCGCATCTCATTCCCTCCTTGGACAAAGTTCCATTACATGTATACGAGCCCTGGAGGGAACTTATCACCGCGAATGTCAAAACTGTATTAAACTCCGGATACACTAGTAGTGACAACCGGTTCCAGCTCGGCTTGTTCCACTTTGATGGGCATGCCCAACCAGCGTTCGGCGATCTGGCGGAACCCTTCCGGTTCCCCACTGGTGAAAAACTGATGTGAGACCTGACCGGCGGGCTGTTCCCTATCCGCCAGCAGTCGTTTGTGATTGAGGACCACACTCAATTCGCGGGCAGTCTCTTCGGCTGAACTGATCAGGGTCACCTGTTCGCCCATCACTTTCCCGATTAAATCAGCAATCAACGGATAATGCGTACAACCCAATATCAATGAGTCCACATCCTGCCCTTTCATGGGCGCCAGCGACGTTTCCACAACCCGATACGCCTGCTCCGTCGGACCCACACCGCTTTCCACCAGCGGCACCAAAGCTGGGCAAGCATGACTGACGACAAACAAATCAGGATGAATCCGCTTGAGCGTCTTCTCATATGCGGCACTTTGAATCGTTCCCTGCGTGCCGATCACGCCGATCCGTCCGTTTTTCGAGGCCTTGATGGCCGCACGTGCCCCCGGTTCGATGACGCCGAGCACGGGGATATCCACTTGCTCCCTGATCAACTCCAACGCGGCTGCTGTCGCCGTATTGCAGGCAATAACCAAAGCTTTCAACGGGAAGCGCATCAAAAAACGCACGATCTCCAACGTGAATTGCCGCACTTCTTCCGTCGAGCGCGGTCCATACGGACACCGACGCGTGTCACCAAAATATAAGACCGTTTCCCGTGGCAATTGGCGGAAGACTTCCTTGACCACAGTCAATCCGCCAACGCCGGAATCCAAAATGCCGATAGCGCGATTGCTGGATGTCAATTGGTCCATGGTTGTCAGCTCATTCCTCCACTTTTTCTCTTAACTTGCCGTTTTACCGTGGTTACAGCTCTCTCTGCTTGACCGATTGATATATCTTATGTCGGTCGATCCTTCGATGCTTATACTAGAGTGTGGTTGTTCCATCTTTTATATTCGGAAGCACCTAATCTTTCATCCGCTCGTACAACAACTCCAGATGCTGGCCGATGGCTTTGATCTCCTCAGGGGAAAAGTGCCCCAATTTATCAGCCAGATACTCCTGGCGAGCTTGCATCACGTCGCGAATGATGGTTTCTCCCCGTTCCGTCATGTGAATACGGACCACCCGTCGGTCCCGGTCGTCTCTAATACGGGTCACGAATCCGCTTTTCTCCATTCGGTCAATCAGATCCGTCATGGTACTGCAAGCCAAACACATTTTCTGGCTCAGCTCACCGATCGTCAAATCCCCTTCCTCCATTAAATAGATCAATGCGGTGAATTGCGGAGGGGTGATGGGAAAACGTGTCAATATTTCACGTCCCTTTTGTTTGACGATGGTGCTGATCCCCCGTAGCAAACGCTCGATTTTATTGACCAACTCCGGTGAATGTGAATGAGTCCTCATCTTCTTCTCCCTCAATCAATCTCAATCCATCGTCTTTTATTGTAACCGGAAATTTCGCAGGTTCATCCTTTCTAAGAAAAACAGGTTATGAAAAGTATACAAAAAACCCGACCGAGTGACAAACAGAAAACCAAATCGATCAGCTGTTATGTATCAGGTTGAATAAGAAAGGTAATTTTGTTTGCTTAATATTTACAATTATTAATTTATTCGCTAATATTAATTCAAAATGGAAAATATATGAGTATGAGGAATGGAGGAGGCCTTGCCGTATGAATCATCTTAGACGGATAAGCGCGGGAATCATCGGGGTTTTGATCGCCTTCGGTCTCCTGAAGGCACCATACGCTTCGGCATTTTCCCCCTGGTATGTCGTCGGAAGTTCGGGACCGATCTGGCATCAGCCCAACTATTATGTTTATTACCGCTGGGGCGGCAACATCAACAGTGGGACAACCTATTATGAAGGATTTCGGCAGGCAATTGCCGATTGGAACAATGCCCAGGGGCAACGGAAATTTATCCGGGGAGGGTCGACTGCCCCAGGGGCGTTGGACACTTACAACCTAGCCGACGGCACGTACGGTACCACCAACCTTTCCGGAAACACCTCTACCGGTTCCATCAAGGCCTGGGCCTCCAAAATCAATCGGTGGTATTCCAAAACCCATACGTTCAGTGGAGCGCGAAACACAGGTGGACATGAACTGGGCCATGCTCTCGGACTCCATCACACGAACAATTACGCCATCATGAATGCCAGGGAAACCGGGATCAAGATGCCACAGTCGGATGACATCAAGGGCATCAACTACATTTACTAATGAAGGAGGCATTCCTTTGTCCAATACCCCGAAAAGATTGTGGATACTGATCGGGATACTGATTATCGGCACTGTTGTTTTTTTTATCCCTTCCCAACCATCACAGCCAACCGAGATCCGGATCACTTCCTCATCGCAAACCATCACCGTCAACACACTGAAGGAAATGACACACCTAGCAGACTACATCGTGGTGGGTACGTTTAAAAGTTTCGATTCCATTTGGAATGCCGCACGTATGGGAGACGGTCCTGACGCCAAACCGGATCCCCACCACTACGCAGAAGGACGTCTGTACGACTTTCGAGTGAACGAAGTGTTGAAGGGTTCAATTCCCGATCGCACTATCAAAGTTAGCATCATCTACGCCAAAGAGGAACAGGGCCTCAACATCAACGGACAACCAACCCGTCTGATGATGAGGGACCCTCATTTTGTCGCGCCTGTGTTCGGCAAAAAATACATCTTGTTTTTGACCAAGGCAAACAATGCTCCCCCCATTTATGGCATCCCTTTTCACCCCTATCAAATTCAATTCGATGGAGCCGGCAAAGCCGTGTTGAAAAAACCAAACAGCCGACCAATAATCGAGAAAAAACAGTCCGGGTCTACTCAAGTAGTGATCACTCACGAGACGGATTTCAAAATCAATGACACCATTACCGGCAAGGATTTCAAACAGATCAAGGCGGAGATTCTGCGGGCAACAAAACGGTAATATCATCTGGGGATTGTCCTGATCATATGTACCTATTGCAAAATCATCATGACAAGGGCTTCTCAAATGTGTAGGTGATGTCAACCATTCCGTCAGGGTGAACCTGGATTTCTTCAATCAGCACTTGGAAAACCTTGTACAGATCCACACATACTGAACTAGTAGAGCGGCTGGGAGTATCCAAATCTCAAGTATCTCAAGACGAGCGTAATGAGTATCACGGTGCAAGTATCGAAAAGCTAAAAAAGATTGCATATGCTCTGGGTGTCCCCCTCGTCATCGCCCCAAAGGAAGTCGCAAATGAAGTTCTCACTGTTTGAGGACTTTTTTCCCCAGACAGGAATATCAATTGAGCAGGCACCTTTTGGTGCCCGCTCTACTTTATATCAACTTTAATAAGTCGGGGGCGCAGCCTTTGAGGGCTATTCTTGCAGAGTACCGCAGAACTCTTCGTCGTAGTAGAGGTCCTGCCCAAGCTCCACCCGATCGAAGAAGAGGGGCCGAGGCTCCTCAATCAGCTCCAGTCGGTAGACAGTGCTGACATAGAAGGGGATATCGGGCTCCTTGACCGGCACCGGTGCCACGCGTGTCCAGTCCAAAGCCACAATGTCCTCCAACAGATAGTCATTGAAGGCGCCCAGCATGTCCGTGATGGCAAAGCCCATGTCGAGAATGCCCCGCTGGATCTGCCGCCATTTCCGCCAAGAGGCCTCCAGGTATGAGAGGCCAAAGTAGCCCGGGCACCGGACCCACGCAGCCCCTCTGTGCAGCGGCTCAGGAAGAGCAGGAGGCCCTTGACGGTGTCGACTGGGTCCGTTAAGAACACATCAAACTGTCCACGGAGGTGGGACGGCAGCCTATCCCGTGCGTCGTAGACCTCGGCGTGGACGTGGTCCCATCCACGGTCCCGCGCCACGTCGCGGATAAAGCTGACGATGCGCTCATCCCCATCCAAGACACAGATGCGTCGCGGCAGCCCCGAGAGCGCGGCCGCAATGCCCATGAGGTCGTCGTCGCCCAGCAGCAGAATGTCGCGACCCACCAGATCGCCCTGCTGGGCCATCATGGCCAGCCGTCGCACGGTGGTCTCGGGTGTCACGTACCCCTGGTCAAATTCGGGCGTAGCCTTGGGCCGAATGGCCACGCCTGGAAATCCGCAAGGACATGGCGGAATATGCTCAAATGTTGTTGCACCCCAATTGGCCTTCTACTTTTGTCAAAGACCAGTATACCATTCATTTTTTCCATCCAATAAAAGCACCTCAAGTGTGCTTTCAGATATCACTGACTTGGTTCCTTTACCTGTAGGTCGAAATACAAGTGCTTCTGGGCAGAATCTAGCTTAATTAATCGTCCACTTGTAGAAGAGAATCTGCTTGTTCGGCAGCTTCTTCTTCCTACTTCAAATTAAACAGACGGTGCATCTCATGAATAACTTTCCAAAACTCATCTTTGGAATATCCTAAATTCTTTAATACCACTGTAGTTTATATACAAAATTCCTTATTTAGAGTCCAATCTAAACGACGAATCCACTCGTCTTGCACATCCTTTGCAGCATTTTTCACACGCAACAATATATTCAAAATTTTATCAATACAATAAGCCTTTATGAGATTAGGTTCATAAGAAATTCTTTTATGTAAAACATATCCATTAATAAAGGATTCAAAGAGCAAATCAGCCTCGTCCGGATAATGGTAATTCGTAAACCAATATACCCACGCCAAATCATTTAACGGATGCGCCCACTCTGCCCACTCCCAATCCAGTACAGACAACTGCTTTCCCTGTGATATCAATATGTTATGTGGCCCATAATCCCCATGGGTTAATACCCACTCACTTTCACTTTCCTTAATGATTGATAGGATCTCGTCTGATGACGTTTTTAATGACAAAGGTACAAAGTCCAAGTCGAACACCATTTCTCTCAGAGAACCCAAGGAACTTTTTCTAATAATTCCACATCCATCTGCGCGATAGGCAATTGCATGAATATGAGAAGCAAGAGATATACCAAGCAACTTGTATAATTCAATAGCTTCATTCCACTTGTGATCGTCTAAAATGAACTGACCGTTTATTCCTTCTCGGTAATCCATAATCATTATTCTAAAATCGAACAGATCGAATGTTTCATATAAAGAAGGGATTATGTTTTCTCCTTTAAGTAAACCGAGACAGCCAATTTCGTTTAAAGTATCCTGATTATCCCTTCGTGCAATCTTGGCAACTAATAATGGCTCAGTTCCGTCCATCAAAACTGTCGAGTTCGTATAACCTCCTTTTAATGGAGTTATTTTCAATGCACCGTATCGCTTCATCAGTTTTTCCAAAATTTGTTCTATCATTTTGGATGACCTCATTCTTTCAAGTCAGGTGTGAACAATCCATATATTACTCTAGTTGAGCAAAAACGCATATGTCCGCTAATGAAAACGGACATATCCTTGAGATGACGAGAAACCCAAATATCCGATTCACCCACTGGTATTTGACTTAGGCGGGGAAAACATTAGCTTGGTCTGTTGTTTTGGGTGAGCTTTTCTTGATGATCTCCAGATAGACGGATCCATCTTAACTCTTCGCTACATATTTGAGCAGACGAACGGGCTCATCAGCCGTCAATTCCACTTTTTCTCCATCAAAAATAAAAAGTTGCTTCTTCTTCCAATCGATGAAGACTTTGAATGCGTCCAGTTCCTCCGGCTCTTCGTAGCGCCCGTGAACGAGAACGGTCTGAAAAGATGAATATTCTGATGAAACGTTTACCTCTTCTTCGGCGTGAACTTTGCGGCGTTCCACGGGAACTTTTCGCACGACTGGGTCGTCATCATCGGGATAGGCCAATCCGATTTTACTGGGGGTGACAAAAACAAGCAGGTGAACCGGCTCGTTTTCTTTGTTTAGGTACCCGTGCAAGACATTTTGCCAGCCGAATACGATGCTGCCCGGCTCGGCTTTGATTGTTTCGCGATTGCCCACAAAATAGGTCAAGTTTCCGGACAACACCAAGGCGCAATCCTCGCCGGAAGTGTGAATGTGCGCTCCCAACCCTTGGTGATACGGGAAGATGATCTCGTACAGACTGGTGTTTTTCCCCTTGCTGGAATAAAGTAGTTCGTTTTTGTAAACAGACCAGGGATCAGAAAGAAGAAGCCTTCTCATATTTCTCACCTCTGGCATCGCTTGTTTGAACTTAATCTTATTTATGAACATTACTAAATAAAAAAATATATAAATTTGAGCTTAATGACAACTCCCTTTTGCCACAGTCTCCTCAATTCCTCAACCCTGTACGTTAACCTGAAAAATGTGAACTAACCAAGTGAAAATCCCCCATATGCTAATACCAAATATCGTGGATAAAAGTAATGAAACGTGATACCTCAGACAAAGAACGATAACCAGTAAAAGGAGAGTGGTTGGATCTTTTTGGGGGTTTGCACGGGAATCGAACCCGTAATCGTTGGCCAACTATGGCCCTCCATGGAACCCATAATAAAAAATACTACTATGGGTCCGCGAATCATGGCTCAGCGTCTTGTGGTTTACCCACTCCTTGTCATCAAAAAAAGCGAACGGAGAAATAAAGGCGGTCGTTTAAGAAAGTTACGGCTTAATTTTTAGGCCTGTGGCCCTGGGAGAGGGTTGTTTTCCGGTTAGCCCTCTCATCCGGGTTGTAGAGGATTCGGTCCACGAGCGCCCTATGTGGATCGAATTCTCCGCGCATATCTAATCTCTCATTAAAATGATAATTTTTTAATATGTTTGGATTGCATTGGTTTAACAAAGTGTTTATGAACGAAGAAGGAAAAAGGATTTTCGTGTCTAATTAGATACATCGCTTATACACTTTTATATTACTTCAAAGGAGGACACGATTATGGAAGCTCAAAAAATAAATTATTCAAACAACAAAGATGAGCGACATAATTATCCGGTTAATATCAATTTATATGAGAAGTACCTAGATCCACAAACAAAAAAAGGCATTATCAATTTCATCAAACGGTTATCTTATGCTCCCCACTCTAAAGAGACAAAAAACTAAAGCAAGAGTAAGGTGGGTGAAGCCATTGGAAGAAATCGTAACCATAGCCTGTCAATGTGGTAAAGTATTTCAAGTCGACAAAAAACAGTATCTTAATTTTAACAGCTTAATCCAATGCCCTGTCTGTGAAACAATCATCCAACCCACTGACCACTTTGAGGAAGACAATATAAACAAGTAATTTTAAAGAATCAAATGAGGGCGTACAAGGCTGTTAGTCACCCGTAGCATCCTCATCAGGGCGTCTGTACTAACTTCGAACCCTTGGAATGGAGCGGGGGATAGCGATGAGCGTCAATAACGGAGGAAATTCACCTCCCTTGATAGAATTTTTTCGCCCCGCTCCAAACCCCTACATATTGCGTGCCTGCAAAGTGTTTTTCGGATCGACGAGCACCACCCGTTTACTGGCCTATTCTGCCTTGTAGACGATGAACTCTTCGAGAGGACATGTTGACCTGCCCAGACGTCACACAAAGAAACCCACCCATTCATCTGCTACACAAGAGGGATCATAAATCATGACCCGATGATCTCCTGTTCCAAACGGGTATCGTAAGACACGAACTCCTGCACTTTGGCCCCTCCCACTACGCACGCTGTTTTTTCTGCTTGTACAGGAGCTCCCGGTATTGCAACTAAATCTTCATCCAACATTTGGCCGTGCCGGATTCGATCGCATATAGTTCGCGATTTTCTGAATGGAAAACGCTAACCCAATGATACTGGCGTAGTATATATAATAGAATCGGAAGTTTCCTGGCTCAACGATTCGAGACAAGGGATTGCCACCTTTGACTTGACTGGCCGTTAGACAACAAGAAAGTTGATATATCCCTTTCACCCCAAACAAAAAACCCTACGTTCACGTAGGGTTTTGCGTGACGAGGGTCAGATTTTCAACTCTCCTAATCGCACAAGTTCAACAACCGCCTGCGACCGTCCTTTTACGTTGAGTTTCTGCATCACGTTCGAAATATGATTGCGGACGGTTTTCTCGCTGATAAACAGTTGTTGAGCAATATCCTTGGTGGTCTTGTCTTGGACCAGTAACTCGAACACTTCCCTCTCCCTGTTGGTCAACAGGGGCTTCCCTTTCTGGTTGGTCAAAATATGCCACCCCTCTTTGCTCGAGCTCTTAGAACACGAGGGTCGGGACTCAGTCAGATTATTGTATGAACAGGCTTATTCGCGGGTGATGGGGAGAGGCGAAATTAGGCGATTATCCGGTTTTTCAGCCTGAAACCCTCGACACGGTGTCATCGTATTCAAATCGGCATCTATCTGTGAGTGGGAAACAAACCCGTTGTCAAGCGATTTTTAAAGGCGAACAAAAAAAGCCCTTCACCCGGCGCGAAGGGTCAGTACCTTTTCCATTAATAAAGGATGGCCTGCTTCCCACGAGAACCATGGAGCGTGTGCATTACAGGCACGAGAGGGAAACAGGCTCACCCGGCACAAGTGATTGACCAGACCTACTCCATCAACTTGATCCTTGTGAGGTGACAGCACAACCCGCAACTTGGGCGTGGTCCAAAGTGGAAACAGACTGTGAATCAAACGGCGACCGTGAAAGTGTCCTTCAGGGACTTCAGCCTGATGGATCACGCCCGCACCCGGACGATCTCTTCGGTAGCGGTGGTCAACGACTGCAAACCATCTGCCGTCACGACATACGTGTTTTCGATACCGATCACACCCCGTCCGGGGAAGGTGAATTTCGGCTCCACCGCGATCACCATTCCCTCCTCCAACGGTTGATCGAACCCGCGTGCCAAAACGGGCAGTTCATCCAACTCCAATCCGACGCCGTGTCCCAAAAATTTGGCCTGATCTTCGCCGTATCCCATAAAATGATCCACCAAACCGGCTTCATCCGCCATTTTCAATGCTTCCACGTACAACGCTTCCCAAGATACCCCCGGTTTTCCCTTTTCCTCTGTTGCCTTCAGGATCCGGCGTGTGGTCCTGTAGGCGTGTTCCAGATCGGCATCCAGCTCACCAATGACCGCCAGCCGCGTTTGATCGATGATATATCCTTCAATCACCGCACTGATATCCACCAGAATCGGCTCACCCACTCGGATTTCTTTCCAACCTGCCCCCTGTGGACTGGCGGTGCTCAAGCCTAACCCGCCAGCGGGTCCATCGAAGTAAGTGGGAGCAGCAGCGGCCGCTCCTGAGGCGACCATGCCCAGCACAAGCTCTTGATTGAAGGCGCGCATTCGGTATAGGTTGATATTCCCCTTCAACCGTAAGCGCCGTTCAATTTCGGCTGCCAGCTCCACTTCCCGCATACCTGGTTTTAGCATTTCCGGAAGCGCTTCCACGATCTCCCGCACACAAGTGGCTGCTCGTTTTAATTGATTTAATTCGTAATCCGATTTGACAGCTCGTTGCAGTCGAAGTGGAAACGAAATATCCGTCATTTCGGCTTTCGGGAACAATTTATTGGCGTAAAACGTTGCCTGCGCATACGGCAATACATCCAATTCCATCCCCACACGGCGAATGGGGCCGAAGCGCTCCGCAATCCGTTGCGGCAATTCCCGCATTCGTCCCATCGGCTCCACCGGCACGGAGGATTCACGCTTCGCACGAGTGACACTTTTTTTCACGTAAAGGCACGGATCACCTGTCCGGGGAACGAAAAGCAAACCGTATTGCATCGTTCCCGTTAGATAGTACAAATCGATATTTTGAGCGATCAGGGCGCCGTCCAGTTCCATCCGATCCAACGTCTGTTGAAACCGTCGGTAACGCCGTTCGATCTCCTCCACTGGTACAAGTGGTAGTTGGTTGTCCATCCCGATCCCTCCCAAACTTCCTTACCTTTATCCCCTTTCGCGAAAAAATGGAGGCTTCCCTGCTTGACAAAACAGAACGGGTAAGGAATGGAAATGCTCTCGAATCCATCTGATCGCCCGCTGATCCGTCGTGACGGCCCAATCCGCCGCGTGAAGTTGTAAACAGCGAACGCCCCATTCGTGCGGACTCAGCTGCACGCGGGGAAATGGTAATGTAGAAAAAGCAAACACCGTGTCACCGTACTGCAAGCATTCCCTCAAACACCGCCTGATCGAGTATTCCGGCGAAGAACGCAATAGATGAACCGGCTCAAAGCCGATGCGCTCAATCAGACGCCGGGCATCTTGCCGCTTATCCGGAGACTTGCGAGAACCATTGGAAGCTTGCAACACAGGAAATTGCTTGACCAAATGGACAAAGGGAATCCCGTGGAAAAACATGGGCATTTATCACTCCTCTCGGATTAGCATACCCGAGAAAGGCCGTCTCACACGGCTTTTCCGACTTTGTCACCTGACTCATCTGATTCGACGGATTTTTTCGGTTGGATTGGTATAATTCGGCCTTTGCATCACAAACTACAAACAGAGCTTGCAAGCTAATCCATAACGAAGAGGTGGAAAGAATGCCACGTAACAACCGAATTTTGTCTCCTGGTGCTCGTCAAGCCCTGGATCAAATGAAAGCCGAAATCGCCCAGGAATTTGGTGTTCAGCTGGGTCCCGACACGACGTCCCGCGCTAACGGTTCTGTCGGTGGGGAAATTACGAAGCGCCTGGTCGCTTTGGCCGAACAACAAATGAGTGGACAAGCAGCTGCGGCGGTTCGTCGATAAACAATCATGGTTCTTTCTTCCCGCAACCCCCTGCAATAGGGGGTTGTTTATTTGTGCGCATGAGCCAAGCCGTATTCGACATAACGTTGCAATAAACGTTAGCTCATTTGACGGAGGAATCGCAATGATCCGCCAATCGCCCGGGGTGTCGACCACTTCTCTCGCTTCCGTCCCCATGGAACAGCACTGGCCTGTACTTCCTGCTCCCGTTTTAGCCTTTTTGGAGTTGGAACAAGATGTATACTTTTCCCATCTTTCTCCCGCGGACGTGCGAATGTATATCCGATCAGCCATGGAGTGGGGAGAACAGGCCGCCCAAAAGCATCTCTACGATGGCCGACTCACCCATCTGATCAATCGAATGATCGCCAGCGGTATCCGGGTCCGCTTTCTCGACCATGCCTCTCCTCACATCGCAACGCGCGCCCAATATCGTGGCAAACCCCCGACTATCGACATCTATCGTCCTTCCCTCAAGCAGTTGGCTCATTTTTTTGAACGCTCCGGATACCGTGTCTCATCAGATGATCTGGTCGCACTGCATCTCACGCATGAGTGGTTTCATCATCTGGAGATACATACCATCGGCCGCACGGATCGCATTTTACCCAAAGTCCCTATCAAACGTTGGGGGCCGTTCACGTGGAGGGAATATGTCGGGAAGACCAGGGAAATCGCCGCCCATGCGTTTACACAACGTTCATTGGGATTATCGTGGTTTCCCACCTTGGTGGACCATCTGCTGTTATATATGGAGAAGGGATGGTCCAAAACCCAAATTCGCGAACACTTCCAACATGTGAAACAACGATATCACAAGTTGATTCAGTCCGATAAAAACGACAAAGAATAAGGTGTATCGATGACATAAAGCGCCTTCGAGCCACCCAACACGCTCTCTATTCCGCCGCAGCCCCATCTGACTTCGCTACAAAAGGCTCCAGAAACCGTTCGACGTTCAACCGTTCACCGGTCGCTTGCTCCAACAGGTCCTGCCAATGATACCGTGCACCGGGGCGGAATATTCGCTCTCTCAAAAACGCACCTGCATGGGCGTTGTTGACCAACGGATGAGACGCTTCCCCATTTGATGGCAAAGCGTTGAAAATTTGTGAAGCGATCCATTCTCCCAACAAATAGTTCTGGTAATACACCGGAGAGGTGCCCAGGTGAATCTTGGCTGCCCAGTCCGGGGCACGGCGACCCTCCGGACGGGGGACAAATTGAAACCGCTCCACGTAATCCCACCACAATGTGTCCAGATCACCCGTCGGATTGCGATATAGATCCCGTTCAAAATGGATCATCACCAGACACCAGCGAATAAACACCAGCATGGACAATGCGGATTGTTTGCGAAGTGACGCATCCTTCTCCGCCACCCAGGATTCAGGGATACCAGCCACTTCAGTCAACCACACCGGGTCGTGAATCAGACGTCCCATCAGCATGGCAACCGCCTCCGTCGTCGCGATATGGGCATAACGCCGGAGTAGATAGGGCAAATCCCGATCGACGTTGGCATCGTAGACGGCATGTCCCAGTTCGTGTAACAAAATTTCCATCCATTTCGCATTGGGTCGTAAGTTACACAGCACCCGTACATCTCCGCGACGATCCATATCCAAACAAAACGCATGCTGACTTTTTCCGTCTCGCTCGTACAAATCACTGCGCCTGAGGATCTCTTCCACGTCCAATCCCATTCCCCGGAAGGTTCGAGCCGCCAGTTCTTCCAGATTCCGATCGCGGAAATGTGAATCCAGATCCAAGTCAAATACCGGTGGTGCCTCCTGAAAAAACGGGTCGGTATAATGCCATGGACGCAATCCTTCGGGCCGCAAGTTGGGATATTGCTTGGCCAATACAGCGTCCATCTCCTTTTTCAGATCGGCGTACGGCCCGTCTGTCCGGGAACAAATCGCTTCCAAAGATGTAAACAGTTCCTCTTCCTCAATTTCGCTCAATGTGAGCGACATATGATAGTAATCGCGGAACCCTTTTTCTACCGCCAGTTCGTTGCGCAGTTCGGCCAACCTGCGGATGGAATCAGCCACCACTACGCCAATCTGCTTGCTGGCGCGCCACACCTTTTTTCGTTTGTACGGATCTTTTTCGGTGCGAAGAATTTCACTGATCTCGTTTTGGGTGACCGTTTTTCCCTCCACCTCAGCACGGAACCGGACAAACGCCCCCTCGATCTCCGTTTGCAGACGAGCCACCTCCTCAATTTTCCGGGGATTGCTCGGGTTCATGGCCATATCCTTATATAACAGAGTCAATTGTCGACGAATCAACGGGTCGGTGATATCTGCTTTCCGCAACGTTTCCAGCCGGTCAAACCGCTCAGGATCGGCCATCATCCGCATGCGTTCCCGCAAGGCTTCGGCGAGCGCCTCCTCATGCTTTTGTTCGCCGGTAGTACTCGCATTCCAATATGCTTCGTTCAGCCGACGATCCGCCTGCTCCCATTGCGGAACCCATTCCTGTATAAATGATTTTGCCTCTTGGTCCATCCTCTCTCTCCTCTCACACGTTTGTCCTTTCAGTGTTTCCATCACATTGATGTTCCATCTTTGCTCCTTATCCTGTGCTTCGTTAGGCTGAAAAAGATGAGACGCACACAGTAAACCTAGTTCTCGCCTTCTCTTTTGATTCCCTTTTCAACTGAGGGTGGATAACAAAGGGGGTTACTGGCTATACTTAAATAAAATATGTTACTTCTTTATATAAACTGAAACAAACCGCGATATAATGACGTTTTTGCTTCTCTTTGCTACAATAATAGAAGTGAGGTGAGCCAACGATGGCAGACCGTTGCATCTGTCCGAAATATGAGGCGGCGATGGAGATCCTGGCCAAGAAATGGACCGGATTGATCATCCGCGTATTGTTGGACGCCCCCCGACGCTTTCGCGACATCCGTGAACAGATTCCGCAAATGAGCGAACGGATGCTGGCCGAACGGTTAAAGGAGCTGGAAGCGCACGGCATCCTGGAACGGAAAGTGTATCCGGAGACACCTGTTAGGATCGAGTATAGTCTGACTCCCAAAGGGGAAGGCTTGTCTCCCGTCATCCAGTCCATCGAAAAATGGGCTGACCAATGGGTGGAGTTCAAAGAAGCCAAACAGGTATGATTGTCGGCAAAGCGGGCAGTCTACTAGGGACAGGAGGTGTTGGGGATGGAAACTCCTTACCTTTGTCCCTCGTGCGGCACCAACCGCAGTCGGTTTCACGTGATCGAACAAGTGGCGCAATCGGTGAGAAAGGACCCCAAAACGGGGGAGATTGTGGGCAGCATCAGTCCCGATGATCCGTTGTACATTCCCTATAGTGGCGAAAAAGTCCGTGTACAGTGCGGTGTATGCGGATTGATCGAATCGGAACAATTGTTTATCAAAGCCGCTGAACGAAACCGATTGATGTAATCGTTTTACTGCCCGCCATAGCGTTTAGAGGGTGTCCAGTGTATCGGGACGCGTCATCTCCCTGTGTCAAAACGGGAAGAAACGCGTCTTCTTTCATTTGAAAAGAAAATCCGGCTCGTATCAACCCAACTCTGTCTGATTGAGATAATAGGATCGTCAGACGCGGGACGGCTTCGGCCCTCTCGCAAGTCCGACCGAATTTTGATACAATCAATCTGTGGAGTGCGGAAACACTGAAAACTACTAGTGAGAGAAACGGAAATAGGCTTGGGCGAAGCCTTCGTGGACGGATGTGGATCTGCCACACCAGATGAAGCGAGAAGCCCACAGCGACCAAAGGGATTGCCTTTGGTTTGATGCCGTGTAGAGTAAGTCTCGATAACATCGGATGAGAAGGAAGCTGAATTCCAAGGCAAAAGGGGTTTCGAACATGCGCGCACTCAAGGAATCCATGTTGAAATTGATCACGGAAACCTCGACCAATCTGCCCCCGGACGTGCGTGCCGCCATCCAACGCGCCAAAATGCGCGAGAACGCCGGCACGCGGGCAGGATTGGCGCTCTCCACCATCTCGGACAATATTCGGATGGCGGAAGAAAACGTTTCCCCGATTTGTCAGGACACCGGGATGCCGACGTTTGAGATTCGCGTCCCCGTCGGTGTCAACCAAATCCGCATGAAGGAAGCGATCCACGAAGCGATTGCCGAAGCAACCCGCTTGGGCAAACTGCGACCCAACTCCGTGGACTCGCTCACGGGGAAAAACAGCGGAGACAACCTGGGGCCGGGGATTCCGGTGATTCATTTTGAACAGTGGGAAAAAGACGAAATCGAGGTGCGCCTGATCCTGAAAGGCGGGGGTTGTGAAAACAAAAACATCCAATACAGCCTCCCCTGTGAACTGGAAGGATTGGGTCGAGCGGGTCGGGATTTGGATGGAATCCGCAAATGCATCCTGCACGCCGTCTACCAAGCACAGGGCCAAGGTTGCAGTGCCGGTTTTATCGGCGTGGGCATCGGCGGCGACCGGACGACCGGATATCAACTTGCCAAAGAGCAATTGTTCCGCCCGGTACACGACGTCAACCCCAACCCTGAGTTGGCCAAATTGGAAGCGTATATCATGGAAGCGGCCAACCAGTTGGGCATCGGTACGATGGGATTCGGCGGCGATGTCACGCTGTTGGGTTGCAAGATCGGCGCCATCAACCGAATTCCGGCGAGCTTCTTCGTCTCGGTCGCCTACAATTGTTGGGCGTTTCGTCGGCAAGGTGTCGTACTGGACCCTGAAACCGGCGAAATCAGACGATGGCTGTATACCGACGCCCCGAAAGTGGAGGATACTCCTGCCCCCGCAACGACCGGATTGGTTGGCGAAAAGAAGGGCAATCGTGAAATCACCCTCACCACGCCGATCACAGAAGAACAAATCCGGCAACTCCGTGTAGGCGACATCGTCATTCTCAACGGGTTAATCCATACCGGCCGGGATGCCCTGCACAAATACCTGATCGACCACGATTCGCCGGTGGATCTCAACGGCGGCGTAATCTACCATTGCGGCCCGGTAATGCTCAAAGACAAAGACGGCAATTGGGAGGTGAAGGCCGCCGGCCCGACTACGAGTATCCGGGAGGAGCCCTATCAGGCGGACATCATCCGCAAGTTCGGTATCCGTGCGGTCATCGGGAAAGGTGGCATGGGTGAAAAAACACTGGCTGCACTGAAGGAATACGGGGCGGTCTACCTGAATGCCATCGGCGGCGCAGCCCAATATTATGCTGACTGCATCACCGACGTCGAAGGTGTCGATTTTATGGAGTTCGGCATACCGGAAGCCATGTGGCATCTCCGCGTGCGAAACTTTGCCGCCATCGTCACGATGGATGCCCATGGCAACAGCCTGCACAAAGACGTGGAAAAAAGCGCACTGGAGAAACTGGCGCAATTTAAAGACCCCGTTTTCGTCTGACCTCGTAAATCCCAGGGCGGTTCCATTCGGCCGCCCTTTCTCATTCCTGATTTTTATCTGACGGAGGTGAACAGAGTACATGCGCCCCAAAATACTTTCCGCTATCATCTGTATCTTTTTGCTCAGTTTCCTGTCCGGTTGTGAAACGGACCCGGGACCCATGCCTACGATGAAAAACTATCTATCATGGTGGGAACAAGGAAATTATGAGAAAATGTACGACCTGCTGAGTGCCACATCCAAAAAACGCATCAGCAAACAGGATTTCGTCAAGCAGCACCGACAAGTTGCTTCCTTGATCGGTCAGACAAAGATTCAATTGGAACCTGCCAAACCGAAAGGACACGTCATCCCCTTCCGGATGATCCGGTCCACCAAGGAGTTCGGTGATCTGACGTTTCAATCGGCAGCGCATTGGGTGAAGGAAGAAGAGGCCGGATGGCGAATCCAGTGGACACCGTCTCTCCTCCTCCCCGGACTCGGCGAAAACGACCAGATCAAAATCGAGAGCACCAATGAGAACCTGAGAGGAGAGATCTACGACCGCAATGGTGAACCTCTCGCCATCAACCAAGTCAAGTACCATGTGACGGTCCTTCCCAAACAAATCACGGACACCAAAACCCAGCAACAGCTGGCCCAACTATTGGGAATGAGCCCAGCCCAGTTGGCCGGGAAACTGAAGCCGAAGCAATCGGATCGGGTGGAAGTGAGTACGTTAGACCTGGAAGACCGCGGGAAAATATCGGCGTTGAAAGCGATCCCCGGTGTAGATATCCGCATGGAGAGCAAGCGTGTCTACCCGCAAAAAGAGGCGACCGCCCATTTGATCGGTTACATACGCCCCATCTCCTCCGAGCAGTTGAAGGAACTCAAAAACAAGGGATATGTGCAAGGCGACTGGGTCGGTATGCGCGGTTTGGAGCAAGTGTTGGAAGAACGTTTGCGTCCCCGACACGGACAACGTTTGCTGATCGTCGATGCGAACGGACAAATGAAAAAAGTGCTGGCACAACGACCGGGTCAAGACGGCGAGAGCTTTCGTCTTACCATCGATGTGAACACACAACGCCAATTGTACAACGGTATTCGGAATGACAAAGGTGCCGCCGTCGCCATCAACCCGAAAACGGGCGAAGTGCTGGCCATGGTGAGCGCTCCTTCCTACGATCCCAATATGTTCATCAACGGGTTTCCTTCTTCCGAATGGAAACGGATCAACGGCCCGACTATGCCGCTGATGAGCCGGTTCAAATACACATACACGCCCGGTTCCACGATGAAAGGCATCGTGGCGGCCATCGGGTTGGATACGGGGAGAGTAAAGCCCAACACCACCTTTGATACTTCCGCCGGCAAATGGCAAAAGCCCGGCTGGGGTGATTTTTACATCACGCGGGTGCCCAATCCAGGTGGCCCCATCGATCTGCGCAAAGGATTGGCCTGGTCCGACAACATCTATTTCGCGCGGGCAGGCTTGATGATCGGCGTACGAAACATGAACCTATACCTGAAAAAATTCGGCTTTGAAATGGAGATCCCTTTCTCCTACCCGATCGAACCTTCTCAGATCGCCACCAACGGCAAAATCGACAATGAGGTGCAATTGGCCAACAGCTCCTACGGACAGGCGCAAATCGAAGTAAGCCCGTTCCATATGGCCATGATGTATTCCGTGTTCGCTAACAAAGGGAACATCATGCAGCCCGTGTTGATCATGGATGGCAAACATTCTGTCCGGCCCAAAGTGTGGAAAGCGGGTGTCGTCAAGCCGCAAGTGGCCCAGCAAGTTAGAGATCTCTTGACTTCCGTCGTCACTGATCCGCACGGAACTGCCCACAGTCTGGCTGTTTCGGGGGTGAGCATCGCTGCCAAAACGGGGACGGCCGAACTGAAAAAAAGCAAGGATGACAAGAACGGTACGGAATACGGATGGTTGTGCACCATCACTGGCAAACCCGGTAAACAACCCGATCTCGTCACCACCATGTTTGTGGAGGATGTGAAGGATCGAGGCGGCAGTCATTATCTCCTGCCCATGATGAAAACATTTATCCAAAAACATTATGCGACCGGTGGTTCTTGATCCTTCCTTTCTATGAAAAATGATCCATAGATGAAACATCTTCAGGGAAAACTACGTCTATATATAACGAGAAGGGGGTTATTATCAAATGAAGAAAACTTGGCTGAGAAACATCGGCCTCGGCATTCTGAGTGTATTCTTATTTACTTGGATTCTCCCGTCTGTCGCGTCTGCCGACGCCGTGGTGGGAGAAACAGTCGTCACGCTGGGACAAGACCTCACTCCGCAGGAGCGCCAAGCTATTCTCAATGAAATGAACGTGCCCAATGATGTCAAGATCATCGAAGTCACCAATGCGGAAGAGCACCAATACCTCGGAAAATACATGAGTGAAGCGACCATCGGTTCGCGGGCGCTCTCTTCCGCGAAAATCACGCTGACGGACGCCGGGTCCGGTATCAAGGTGCAAACGCACAACATCACCACGATTACCAACGCGATGTATGCGAATGCTTTGATCACCGCAGGCGTCAAAGATGCAGACGTGTATGTCACCGCACCGAAACCGGTGTCGGGCACGGCCGGTCTGACTGGTATCCTGAAGGCGTTTGAGGTGGCCACCGGTACCAAGATCAGCGAAGAGCAAAAACAAGTTGCCAACGAGGAAATCGTGCGCACTGCGGATCTGGCCAAACAAATCGGCAGTGAAAAAGCGACCGAATTCATGTTGAAATTGAAAGAAGAAGTGGCCAAACAACAACCGCAGACACCGGAGGATTTCCGGAACATCGTCGTCAATGTGGCTGGTGATCTCAACATCAACCTGACCAACCAACAGATCAACCAGCTCACCCAGTTCACGCAAAACTTGTCCAACCTGAACATCAACTGGGACAACGTATCTAACCAGCTGAAAAACTTCCAGGATCAATTCCAGCAAGTCCTTAACTCCAAGGAAGCGCAAGGCTTCTTCGCCATGTTAGTTGATTGGTTCTGGAAATTGGTCGATTGGATCCAATCACAGTTCCAGTAAAGACAAAACACCCCTTGACTGTATCGGGTCAAGGGGTGTTTTTGGTATCACACCCTCGACTAACAAAGAAAACCACGGATCGAATGGATCCGTGGTTTCGTAGTTTTCGTGTTCGTGTTATACCGACAACCATTTGCGGAACAACATTTTGGTTCCTTCACGGTTCATTTTGGCGATGGCGGTAGTCAACGGAATGCCTTTGGGGCAGGATTGCACACAGTTTTGCGAGTTGCCGCATTCCTGCAATCCGCCTTCACCCATCAGCGCTTCCAGACGTTCGTCCTTGTTCATCTCGCCCGTCGGATGCGAGTTAAACAATGCCACCTGACCAGCCACGAACGGTCCCATAAACTTGGATCTGCTGTTGACGTTGGGGCAAGCCTCCAAACAAACCCCGCACGTCATACACTTGGACAGCTCGTATCGCCATTGGCGTACCGTTTCCGGAATGCGCGGTCCCGGCCCCAGATCGTAAGTACCGTCGATCGGAATCCACGCTTTCACCCGTTTCAATGTGTCAAACATGCGGCTCCGATCCACGATCAGGTCACGAACGACCGGGAAGGTGCGCATCGGCTCAATCCGTACCGGTTGCTCGAGATGATCGATCAAAGCGGTGCACGCTTGTCGGGGACGTCCGTTAATCACCATGGAGCAGGCACCGCACACTTCTTCCAAACAGTTGGATTCCCACACGACTGGTGTGGTTTCCTTGCCATCCGCGTTGACCGGGTTGCGCTGGATTTCCATCAACGCGGAAATGACGTTCATATTTTTCCGGTATGGGATGCGGAACTCTTCCTTATACGGTTTGGAATCAGGTCCGTCTTGCCGGGTGATGATCAGGTGTACGGTTTGTTGTTCACTCATTGTTTCGCCGCCTCCTCTTTCGCCACGTCATACCGGCGCGGACGCGGTTTGATCAACGAAATGTCGACCGGTTCGTATTCGAAAGCCGGTCCGTCCGCGGTAAATTTGGCCTTGGTCGTTTTCAGCCACTCTTCGTCGTTCCGATCCGGGAACTCGGGTTTGTAGTGAGCACCGCGGCTTTCATTTCGGTGGTAAGCCCCCAGCGTAATCACCCGGGCCAATTGCAGCATGTTCCACAACTGGCGGGTGAAGGAGACGGCTTGGTTGCTCCATTTGCTGGTGTCACTCATATTGATGTTTTGATAGCGTTCCATCAGCTCTTGAATTTTCTCGTCCGTTTTCAACAGGCGGTCATTGTACCGAACGACCGTCACGTTGTCGGTCATCCATTGACCCAGCTCCTGATGCAGTTTGTAGGCGTTTTCGGTGCCATCCATCTTGAGCAGCTGTTCGTATTTGGCTTCCTCGTCTTTGACAATGGACTCATACAACGTGGACGGCAGGTCTTCCGCCGATTTTTCCAATCCGCGCACATATTCGATCGCTTTGGGTCCGGCCACCATGCCGCCAAAGATGCACGACAGAAGCGAGTTGGCCCCGAGACGGTTGGCGCCATGGTACTGATATTCGCACTCACCCGCGGCAAACAACCCGGGGATGTTGGTCATCTGATTGTAGTCGACCCACAATCCACCCATCGAGTAGTGCACTGCCGGGAAGATTTTCATCGGCACTTTGCGCGGGTCTTCACCCATGAACTTCTCATAAATCTCGATGATACCACCCAATTTGATGTCCAGCTCTTTGGGATCTTTGTGGGACAGATCGAGGTAAACCATGTTTTCCCCGTTGATCCCGAGCTTCATGTCCACGCATACCTTGAAGATGGCACGCGTGGCGATATCCCGCGGTACCAGGTTGCCGTATGCCGGGTACATTTCCTCGAGGAAGTACCACGGTTTTCCGTCTTTATAGGTCCAGACACGCCCGCCTTCTCCCCGCGCGGACTCGGACATTAGGCGCAATTTGTCATCGCCTGGGATGGCGGTCGGGTGTACTTGGATGAACTCCCCGTTGGCGTAATAGGCGCCTTGCTGATACACCGCGCTTGCCGCCGAACCGGTGTTGATCATCGAGTTGGTCGATTTGCCGAAGATCATGCCCAAGCCGCCCGTCGCCAGGATCACAGCGTCAGCCAGGAAGGCCTTGATCTCGTGACTGCGCAAGTTTTGCGCCACGATCCCGCGGCAACGACCTTCATCGTCCAAGATCACCTTCAGGAATTCCCAGTGCTCGTACTTGGTGACCCGGCCGGCCACTTCCCAGCGACGAACTTGCTCGTCCAACGCATAGAGCAATTGCTGCCCCGTAGTCGCCCCGGCGTAAGCGGTACGGTGGTGTTTGGTTCCCCCGAAACGGCGGAAGTCGATCAATCCCTCCGGCGTCCGGTTGAACGGTACTCCCATCCGGTCCATCAGGTAAATGATGCCCGGCGCCGCTTCACACATCGCTTTAACCGGGGGTTGGTTGGCCAAAAAGTCCCCGCCGTAGATCGTGTCGTCAAAGTGTTCCCACGGCGAGTCACCTTCCCCTTTGGTGTTGACCGCACCGTTGATGCCGCCCTGCGCACATACCGAGTGGGAACGTTTCACCGGTACGAGCGAGAACAACTCGACATTGGCCCCCGCTTCCGCCGTCTTGATGGCAGCCATCAGACCAGCCAAGCCGCCACCCACAATAATGATTTTCTCGTTCATTGAACAATGCCCCCTTTTAACGCTGCGCCAACTGGTTCAAAAACTCCGGATTGTGGAATGCGAACAGGGCACTGATGCCGATGTACGACACAACCAGGAAAATGACCGCACATACCCAAGTGGATACATACTGTGCACGCGGCCCGACTGTAATGCCCCAGCTGACCAAAAACGACCAAATCCCGTTGCTGAAGTGGAAGACAGCAGCGACAACCCCAATCAGGTACAATCCAAAATTGACGTTGTTGCTGAGGATCTGGTGCATCATTACTGTCAACTCATGCGGTGTCCAGTGGTGCAGAGCCACCTGAATCCGCGATTCCCATACATGCCATCCCACGAAAATGAGCGTGATGACACCGGTAACCCGTTGCAACATGAACATGTAGTTGCGGAACGTGCCGTGATTCACCACGTTGTTTTTCGCCTGGAACGCGATGTGCAGGCCGTACAGCGCATGATACAAGAGCGGCAGGTAGATAAACACCGTTTCCAGGGCGAGCAGGAACGGCAGATTCCAGATCCACTCCACTTTTTCTTGGAAAACAGCGGGGCCTCTGGTCGCAAAATAGTTCGTCAACAAGTGCTCGACCAAAAAAAAGCCCACCGGAATGACACCCAGTAACGAGTGCAGCCGACGGTTGAAGAAACTGCTGTGATTGCTCATCTTGCGCCCTCCAATAACCCCTTGTAAGTTGGATTTTGATCGCGCGATCAAACCGTGATGTCAACCCGCTTCCCAAAGGTTTCGACAAATGCTGCGTACCTTGATTCAAGCGGTCCAGTAGATAGAAAGGGGTTTCAACTTTGTGAACAACCTTATTGTACTCCCAATTGTTCGACAGCGTCAAGGAAAGGGGGCAGCGTCTTCCGGATCGCTACCCCTCCAAAAACTGCCGGATTGCCGGTCCCATCTTTTCATATTCGATCAAAAACGCATCATGGCCGTACGGGGATTGAATTTCCCACAGTTGCGTATCTTTTCCTAGCGCCCGTAATTCCCGAAACAGTGTCCGTTGCTCCTCAATTTGAAACAACCGATCCTCCTCAATGCCGATGATCAGCACGCGAGAGCGGATCTTTGACAGCGCGGACGCCATTCCGCCGCGTCCCCTGCCCACATCATGCGTGTCCATCGCTTTGAGCAGACATAAATAGCTGTTGGCATCAAACCGGTTAACCAGCTTTTCTCCCTGATAGCGCAGATAGCTTTCCACTTGAAATGTTGCGTCCCGGGACCATTCCGGTACCTCGGTCTGCAAACGGCGTTGGAACCGCTGATGGAACAATGCGTCCGTCCGATAGGTGACCATTCCGACCATCCGGGCGATAGCCAGCCCTTTTTTCGGCCCCGGCCCCGGGTAGTAATCGCCTCCCTGCCAGTCCGGATCGGACATGATGGCTTGGCGTCCGATGTCGTTGTAGGCGATGGCCATGGGGGACAACGCGGTTGTGGTGGCGATGGGGATCAGATTCGCCACCGCTTCAGGGTATAAGATGCCCCATTCCAGTACCTGCATTCCCCCCATGGAACCGCCGACGATGGTATGAACCCGATCGATGCCCAATTCCTGAAGCGTACGATATTGCACATGGACCATATCCCGAATGGTGACCGGGGGAAAAGCCGAACCATAGGGCCGCCCCGTGGCCGGATTGATGGATGACGGACCCGTACTGCCATTACAACCACCGAGTACATTGGTGGTGACGACAAAATACCGGTTGGTGTCAATATAACGACCAGGCCCGATCAATCCGTCCCACCAGCCCGGTTCCCGTTCATCCCCGACGGCATGCGCATCTCCTGTCAACGCGTGACAAACTAAAACGACGTTGTCCCGGTCCGCCGACAGTCTCCCCACTGTCTCCACCGCGATGTGCACATCCTGCAGTGTTTCCCCGCATTCCAACGCTACCGGCCCCACGGCCACCGTTTTCTTTGTCACCGTATCGACGCTGGCTACCACGCGTTTTCTCTCCTTTTTCAAAAGGAAACACCCTCTTCGATCAGAAGAGGGTGTCGTCTGCTCCAATCCCATTGCAGTCCGTCCCCCTTCTCATCTCTCAGAACCTGTCGGTTCTGCAGGAATTGGCACCATTCCCCGCCGATTAATGTGTGCTTTCAATACACACGGGTAAACGGGGTGGTTGCCGGGCTTCATCGGGCCAGTCCCTCCGCCACTCTGGATAAGAAGGTGTTTCCTGATATTCGTATTTGAAGTTATGATACGATGGATCGAAATTTCTGTCAATGTTTACTTGGACGATATGCGCACGATCGGTTCGTTCGTGACGGACGGCGCTTCCGGGTGTTCCAGCCAGCAGCTGACGCGATGCGTTTGGGATACCTCACTAACTTCGGGCATCTCGTCGTTGCATATATGCATCGTGTACGGACAACGATCGGCAAACGGGCAACCCTTGGGCGGGTCCAACAGATCCGGCGGGGACCCGGGGATCGGTTTCAACTCCTGCTTCCGGTCCAAATCGAGCCGAGGCATGGAAGCCAACAGCCCCCAGGTGTACGGATGACGCGGCCGGTAGAAGATCTCTTCCACCGTTCCCGTCTCCACCACCTTACCCCCGTACATCACCGCCACACGTTGCGCCATTTCCGCCACCACACCCAAATCGTGGGTGATCAAGATAACAGCGGTGTCCGTTTTCTTTTGCAGTTCCTTCAGCAGTTCGATGATCTGTGCCTGAATGGTCACGTCCAAAGCAGTTGTCGGCTCATCCGCGATCAAAATCTTCGGGTTGCAGGCCAACGCGATGGCGATCATGGCCCGTTGCCGCATCCCGCCGCTGAATTCGTGCGGATAATTGTTGATCCGTGTTTCAGGGCTGGGAATGCCCACCAAACGCAACATTTCCACCGCGCGTTGGCGCGCTTCGGATGGGGAAATGCGCTGGTGCCAAATTAGCCCTTCCATGATCTGCTTGCCCACCGTCATCGTCGGGTTGAGCGACGTCATCGGGTCCTGAAAGATCATCCCGATCTCCGAACCGCGCACCCGGAACATTTCTTTTTCCGTCAATTTTAACAGATCGTTCCCGTCGAAAAGGATTTCACCGCGCTTGATTTTGCCGGGCGGCGACGGGATCAACCGCATGATCGCCTGGGCCGTCACACTTTTGCCGCTGCCGGATTCCCCAACAATGGCCAATGCTTCTCCCTTTTCCAACGTCAGATTGACACCGCGGACCGCTTGAACTTCTCCTGCATAGGTGTGAAACGACACGTGCAAATCGCGAATCTCCAACAATGCCACGTTGAAACCACCTCATTTCCGCATCTTGGGATCAAGTGCGTCACGTAGACCGTCACCGAACACGTTGAAGGCCAGCATCGTCAAGCTGAGGAAAAAGGCGGGGAAAAACAGCCGCCACCAATCTTCCGAAAAGATCACGACCAACGAGTCGTTGATCATCGTTCCCCAACTGGCTTGCGGTGCCTGCACGCCCAATCCCAGAAAGCTGAGGAACGCTTCGGCGAAAATGGCATTGGGCACCGTAAACGTCAGCATGACAATGATGGGACCCATGGCGTTGGGAATCAAATGTTTGAACAGGAGGCGCTTGGTATCGGCTCCCAGGGTGCGTGCGGCCAGCACGAACTCCTGTTGTTTCAACTGCAGTACCTGTCCCCGTACCAGCCGTGCCATATTGAGCCACCCTGTGGCGGTCAACGCGATGATGATCGTGCCCAAACCCGGCTCCAGCACAACCAGAAGCAACACGACGGTGAGCAGATACGGCAACCCCCACAAAATGTCCACGATCCGCATCATCACTTCGTCCACCTTGCCACCGCGATAACCGGCAATGCCGCCGTACAACACGCCGATGCACAAATCGATCAGGGCGGCGGCCAGTCCGATCTCCAGTGAAATGCGTCCACCGTACCAAGTGCGGACAAAGACATCCCTGCCCAGATCGTCGGTGCCAAACCAGTGCTCGCTTGAAGGCTCCATATTTTTTCCGTTCAAATCCTGCTCATAGTACGAATAGGAAGATAAATGCGGACCAATGATCGACATGACCGCAAGCAGAATGATCGTCACCAGTCCGGCCATCGCCAGTTTGTTTTGTTTCAGCCGTCGCCAGACGTCTTGGGTATAGTTGACGCTGGGCCGTTTGATCCTTTCCGCCTCCAGTGACCGTTTGGGTACCCGTTCAAAACGTTGTGCCGGAATCGCCATCTCAGCTCGCCTCCTTGTGTCCGACTTTGATCCGTGGATCAACCCAACCATAAATCAAATCCACGAGAAAGTTCATCAAGATGAGGATAGCGGAATAGAAGATCGTGATCCCCATGATCACCGGGTAATCGCGGTTGGTCACGCTATCGACGAAATATTTCCCAATGCCGGGGATCGAAAAGATCTTCTCTATGACGAAACTTCCGGTCAAAATGCCTGCGGTCAGCGGCCCCATGATGGTCACCACCGGCAGGATCGCATTGCGCAAGGTATGGCGAACGATGACGCGGCTCGGTGACAATCCCTTGGAACGAGCGGTTCGGATGTAATCCTGACTCAGCACTTCCAGCATGCTGGAACGCATCAGCCGCGTCACCATCGCCAACGGCAGTACGGCCAACGCGATCGTCGGCATGATGCTGTATTCAAACCCATCCCAAGTCGCGATCGGGAGCAGTTCCCACTCCAGCCCCAGATATTTTTGCAGAATCGGCGCCAGGACGAAGCTGGGAACCGATACGCCCAATACGGCGATCAAGGTAGCCGTATAATCCGGGATACGGTTTTGCCGGAGCGCAGCGATCGCACCCAACAACAAACCGAGAATCAGCGACAGGATGATCGCTTGCACCCCCAACTGGGCGGATGCGGGAAATCCTTCGCTGATAATCTGGTTGACCGTGCGGGTGGTGTATTTGATCGATGGACCGAGATCCAACATCACCAGATTTTTCATATAGTAGAGATACTGCTCCGGGTAAGACTTGTCCAAATGATACGCCGCTTTAAGGTTTTTCAGAGTTTCCGGCGGCAATTTTTTCTCACCGGTGAACGGATCGCCCGGCACCGCCAGCATCATCATGAACGTAAGTGTGGCGATCAACCACAGGGAAACCAACATCATCACCAATCGTTGTCCCAGATAGCGAAGCATGCATCCACCACCTCTGCCGTCCAAAATAAATAAGACAAGAGGAAGGCCACCCATTGCAGGTGACCCTCCGGACTGTGGTCCCCTTCTTTATTTTTCCGTCAGATAAGCGTGAGTGAAGGTGAACGAACCGTCAGGCTCGATTTCGACCCCTTTGACATAATCCTTCAACAGATAAACTTGGGTGTAGTTGTAGATCGGCGCAACCGGCATATCCCGGGCGAGAATGTCTTCCGCTTTGTGCATTGCTTCCATCCGCACCTTTTGATCCCCGGTCGCTTTGGCCTGCTTGATCAACGCATCATATTGCGGATTGCTGTATTTGGCGTTGTTGTTACCCCCGCCGGTCACCCACATGTCCATAAACGTCATCGGGTCCATATAATCGGGAACCCAACCGTAGCGGGCGACCTGGAAGTTGCCTTGGGTCAGGTTATCGAGGAACACCTTCCACTCCGTGTTGGCCAGTTTGACGTTGACGCCTAGATTTTGCTTCCACATCTGCTGGATGGCTTCGGCGATTTTCTTGTGCCCCTCGTTGGTGTTGTACGAGATGGTGATATCAGGCAATTGCGTAATGCCTTCTTCCTTCATACCTTCCTGCAGCAGCTTTTTGGCCTCTGCCGGATTGGCCTTGGGTTGGATGTACGGGGCATGCGTTTGTACCCACTCTTTATTCTGGTTGAAATCTCGAATTCCCCACGGCACCCAGCCGGTGGCCGGCGTTTGTCCCTGACCCAGGACGTCCTTCACGATCGCTTCCCGGTCGATGGCCAAGGAAAAGGCCTTGCGGATTTTTACGTTGTCAAACGGTTTTTTCTTGGTGTTGAAGATATAGTAATACAATGCTGGTTGATGTATGATCTTGGCTTTTTTCTCTTTGATTAACCCTACCGCCAAGTCAGGAGGAACATTTCGGCTCATGTCCAGCGAGCCGGATACATACATTTGGTACTCGGTTTGCTCCTCACCGATGAACGGGAAGTTGATCTGCGTCAGCTTGACATTCTTTGCATCCCAATAATTCGGGTTTTTGACCAACTCGATTTTCTTGTCATGCACCCACGTTTTGAGCAGGAAAGGATCATTGCCGACATAGGTTTTGGCATCGGTTCCCCAGTTCGGGTTTTTTTCGGCCACTTTCTTATCAACCGGGAATAGCGCATGAAAGGCCGTAAGCGGGATAAAATACGGAGTTGGAGATTCGAGGGTAACCTCCAACGTTTTGTCATCCAACGCCTTGACTCCCACGTCTTCCGCTTTGGCTTTGCCCGAGTTGTACGCCTCGCCGTTTTTCAGATAAAACAACTGATAAGCGTACTCCGCCGCGTTTTTCGGGTCTAGCATCCGCTTCCACGCATATTCGAAGTCCTGTGCGGTGACCGGATCACCGTTGGACCATTTGGCGTCACGCAGGTGGAAAATGATTTTTTTCCCACCGTCCATGACGTCCCATTTGGTGGCAATACCGGGAATGGGATTTCCGTTTTCATCCAGACGGACCAACCCTTCCAAAACATGCCGCATAACCAAATCGGAAATTTCATCGGTTCCCTTCAACGGGTCCAGTGCTGGTGGTTCGCTTGTAATATAACCGACGTTAAGTACCTGTTTTTCAGCCATGGCGTTGCTGCTATCCTTACCGCAAGCAGCCAGCAACACCATGCTGAGTACCATAAGGATTGCGGTTGTTGTTGCCACCCATCTTTTCATAGACAAACCCCCTTGAATCTTGCGATCGCGAACGGATCATCCGTTCCAATTAGAATAAGATGAGCAAAACAAGAAAACACTGGACAACCTGTCCGCAACTAGGCGAACAACCTACACTGTCCCTTTTACTATATTCCGTCCCAATAGAAAAAATCCTTCCCCTCTACTCAATTTTCAATTTATTTCACAAATGAATACATCCCAACGAAAGTAGGAACCGGATAAGTCGAGTGACCTACGGGAAACGCCCCGTGATCAAACCAACCTCCGATCCCTTTTCACGTTGGGATGTCAGTGAAAAAAGTGATGATGTTTCCGATTGGAAGTATCAGTACTAAGAGCCTGTCTGGTAAATCAATAGATCGAACTGGGCGGCTCCTCTTTCCCGATTTGTTCACACGCGGTGAAGTCTCTCCCCCTTGGGAAAGGGTTCCCTCCATTTCACCCTTTGTCAGACGCACACTGGATGTCTCTGATCAATCCTTTTATTTGGGTATGCCCGTTTCCCTCATGCTCCTTTCACTTTCGTTCAAAGGTCCGCTCGAGGGAAACAGGCCACCCTTACCGGCAGAGATCCGACGGTACCTGTTCGCCGGATGCAAGTCTCCGTCCGAACTGCGTCACACACCCACAGTCGACGGTACCTCTTGTTGTATATTCACATCCAAACCAAATGCGGTATGCAATTCACGAACCGCATCTTTCGCGCGTTCCCGTGCAATCGCGCAAGAGATTTTGATTTCGGATGTGCTTACCATTTTGATCCGGATACCCGCATCCGTCAAAGCCGTAAACATCCGTGCCGCCACACCCGGATTGGTGACCATGCCTGCACCCACAGCGGAAACCTTGGCCAATCCCGTTTCCGAGATCACTTTGACATATCCGAGCGTCTCGCGGTTCTGCTCGATCACATTCCGTGCCTGCTTCCACTCGTCTTCTCCCACACTGAAAGCCACATCGATCACTTCAGCGTCATGTTCGCTCTGCACAATCATGTCCACATTGATGTGGGCGTCGGCCAAGAGACCGAACAACCGAGACAACGTCTCCACCCGGTTAGGCAAGCCCAGCACCTTGATCCGGGCGACTTTGAGATCATAGGCAATGCCGCGCACATGCAACGTATCTTCCATCGTGACACTCTCCTTTACCCAAGTTCCCGGCTCCTCGGTAAAGCTGGAACGGACCACCAACGGCACATTGTGTTTCATGGCGCACTCGACGGAACGAGGATGGAGAACCGCCGCTCCCAAATTGGCCAGCTCCAGCATTTCATCGAACGAGATTTCATCCAACTTCCGCGCTTGCGGGACAATACGCGGATCAGTCGTAAACACGCCAGGTACATCCGTATTGATCTCGCAATAATCGGCAGACAACGCCGCAGCCAACGCCACAGCAGTCGTATCCGAGCCTCCGCGACCCAGCGTGGTGATCTCCCCGTCCTCACTGATGCCCTGAAATCCGGCAACAACGACGATTTCACCGCGATCCAAACATTGACGAATCTTCTCCGTGTCGATCCGCTTGATGCGCGCTTTCCCGTGCACGGCGTCCGTCACCATACCCGCCTGCCATCCGGTAAAAGAACGCGCGGACAAACCCAACTCGTGCAATGCCATGGTCAAAAGGGCAATCGAGATCTGCTCGCCCGTCGTCAGCAACATGTCCATCTCCCGCGGGGAGGGGTCGTCAGTGATCTGCCCCGCCAGCGCCACCAGCTCATCCGTCTGTTTGCCCATCGCCGAGACGGTGACCACCACCTGGTGCCCTTGGGAATGGACTTCCCTGATTCTTCGTGCCACATTGCGAATCCGTTCGATACTGCCTACAGATGTCCCGCCAAATTTTTGTACTACGATACCCATCGGTTCAATCGGCTCCTCTCCCGCCTTTCGTGATTGCAGGGGATGCGCGGTATACGAAAAGGCGACAGCGGAGATGACAGCTGTCGCCATGTGTATGCACGCGGCTCTTCCAGCCTCACCTGTCCCCTGTGAGATAGTGCTCCACGGGACGCGATGCGTTCCCGTGACAGTGTTGCCCCTGTTCGGCGACAACCCCAGCTCCTCCCCTTCCGGCCAGGAGAGAAACTTCGGCGGACTCCCCTTTCCCTGCCGATCGTCGGGAACCGGCCCTCCCGACAGGTACTCTTGAAGCTCCGCGACCTCTACTCCACATGTGTGCAGTGAGGAAAACTTTTTAGATTCAGTTGTTTTCAAGGTTTTCATGCATTGTAACACAAAACGGAGATTTTGCCAATCGTTTCGTTGCATGTTTATTCAAGATCGCTTGGGTGAAACACCCTGCACTGAAAAAATCGCCCGCAAATATCCTTCCGGTATGCGCAATCCACTGATTTCCCCGCGGTCAAACCATCCCATCGCTGTGTGTTCGTCACTGATTCGAGGAATATCCTTCCCATCCCAATGGCAACGATACGTTACGATCAACACTTCAGCCCCTGGTTGTACCTCATACACCCACACATCCAGCAGTCTTTCCACGTCAACCGGAATACCCAGTTCTTCCCTGATTTCTCGTTTCAAACACTTTTCGGGCGTTTCTCCCCGTTCCAACCTGCCGCCGGGCAACTCCCACTCATCCCGTTCGTTTTGCAACAAACAAACTCGTTTTTGCCTATCCGTCAGCACTCCTTTAACGGACACAGGCCATACCATCTTCGTCATTCCTCCCATTCATCACGCCTGAGAGCCGGATTCCGCTCCTTTCAGCGCCGCTACTTCCTCTTCGGTCAACTCACGGTACTCTCCCGGCTCCAAGCTCGGGTCCAACGGCAACGGTCCCATGGCAATGCGTTTCAAAAAGGTGACGCGCTTTCCCACCGCCTGGAACATGCGTTTCACCTGATGGTATTTGCCTTCATATATGGTCAGTTCCACTTCGGATTTCGGCCCCGATCGCAACACGTTCAGTTCGGCAGGCAGGGTGCGGTAACCATCGTCCAATGTTACGCCACGGGAGAACGCTTCGACATCGGCATCGGTCACCGCTCCTTCCACTTCCGCGTAATACGTTTTCGGTACGTGTTTCTTAGGAGACAGCAGTCGGTGCGCCAGTTTGCCGTCATTAGTCAGCAAAAGCAGGCCCTCCGTATCCTTGTCCAACCTGCCCACCGGAAACGGCTCAAAAAAGGCGTGCTCAGGATGAAGCAAATCCACCACCACCGCGCTTTCCCGATCCTCGGTGGCGGACAACACCCCCTGCGGCTTGTTCATCATCAAATAGATATACCGGCGATAGATGACACGTTCGCCATCCACTTCGATCACATCATCATGCGGATCAACATGCATACCAGGATCATCCGCCCATTCGCCATTGACTGTCACATATCCCGCTTTGATCAGTTTCTTGATTTCCTTGCGTGTACCGTATCCCATGTTGGACAAGATCTTGTCCAGGCGTTGGCGTTTCCGTTCTGCCATCCTACATCCTCCCATCATTTTGGCCCAAGTAATCTGATTGTACCGGATCTTCCTCTTAGATGAAACCGCTCGGCATGACCCAAGCCTCTCAGCTCATATGTTGGCTGAGAAAGGAGGGTTTCAGATGGGTCATGGGGAACGGACGAGGTCAGCCTGGTGGGAACATCGATTTTGGCTGCAGGTGTTGGGGGATCACGCGCGATTTCTGACGGACAATTTGTCCCCCCGGGAGAAAAAAGAAGTGGCCCGAGCTGAATTCTTCATCGAACGGATGGACGCATTGTTAAACCAGGCGCGCAGTCCGGGGGATACCGACCCTGCCGAATTCAGCCGCCTGGCTTGTCGGGCCGCATCGGATATTCGAACGTTCAAACTGCATTTGCTCCAACGTCACCTGATCGGCGATATCGCACTGGGCATGACTCCCACGTTTCTCAATCACATGGTGAATGAAGTGGAGGAATATCTCCGCATTCTCCATTATCTCCAAAAAAATGAACCGCCTCCCCCGCTTCACCCGATCCATCACCATCTCGTATGGTTGCCGGATGCCTCAGGACACGCAAATGCGTTGGACGGGAGACTGGACGGGGTGGAACGGCGACTGAAGAAAAAAAGCCGAGCCTTTGCCCGGCATTTTGACGCCTATTATCTCAAGGCGTTGGAGATATCCGGCTATTTGCGGACGTGTCTCCGCGATTTCCCCGCCCTTTCCCGGTTTAATCACGAAGTGGAATTGGAGATCCGCCTGTTCCAAGCATTTTTGCTTGAACTGGAAGAGATGGAACTGCATCATACTGTACTGGATGCCATACCGGCACTGATCCCGGATCACATGTTTCGCGAAGAATGTTACTATCTCCACAAGTTGGCCCAAGTGACCCGTGTCGAACCGCCCGAATGCGATCCCGGAAAACCTCGTACAGAATGAGCGGGTGATCTGATCCATCCGGTTGACGGTCACGTTTCGGACGAGCCGTTATCCCGTTAGTCCGCGAACGAGCAGTCTTCGTGCGCCATTTGCAACGCTCGGTGGTAATCCTCCGGCCGGTTCATGTTCCATACACACCGTTCCGCCTCTTCACCCAAACCGGCTTCCTCCAGGGAAACAAAACGGGTGGGCACCTCCGCCAAAAACCGACGAACCTGCAATTGTCCCTCGCGAAGTTGTCGCGCCAACACGGGTAAACATGCCTTTCGATACACCGCAAACAACGGATGCGGCCGTCCGTCCAGTGTGGGCACACAAACGAAGGCATTTCCCAGTCTGGACAATAACCACACAGCCGCCCTCATCGAGACGAACGGCATGTCGCAAGCCACGACGAGATTGGTTTCACATATAGACGTCGACAAACCGGCATGCAAACCCGCGAGCGGCCCCCGACCCGGCTCACGATCCTTCACCATGGGCACCTCCAGCCAGCGATACCGCTCGGGATGGTTCGTCACCACTAGCACCGGTCCGATGGGGCTCATTTTTTCCACAATATGACGGATGACGGGGACTCCCCCGATCAGCAGCATCGCTTTGTCCGTTCCCATGCGGGAGGAAGCGCCGCCGGCAAGCACGATCACGCCCGTTCTTCGGTCATCGCGTAACCGCATCATGTTCCGATTCCCCGTCTTGTCGCAACGCTTGAATGATAGTGCGTGCCAGCTTGTCGCCGATCCCCGCTTTTCGGTATTCTTCGACAGTGGCGTTTTTCATATTTTCAATTGAACCGAAATGGCGGAACAGCATCTGTTTTCGTTTTTCCCCCACACCCGGAATGTCGTCCAGTTTAGAGCGGAACGCCGCCTTAGTACGGGTTTTCCGGTGAAACGCGACAGCAAACCGATGGACCTCTTCCTGAATCCGCTGCAGCAAATAAAATTCCTGGCTACCTCTGGGCAAATCGACCGGCTCAGGAGGATCACCCGCCAACAATCTCGCCGTTCGATGCCGATCGTCTTTCACCATGCCGCCGACGGGAATATACAACCCCAGCTCATTTTCCAACACATCCCGTGCCGCCGCTATCTGCCCGCGGCCGCCGTCGACGAGGATCAAATCGGGCAACGGCAGATCCTCTTTCAACACCCGCGTATACCGGCGGCGAATCACTTCACGCATCGTTTCGTAATCATCCGGTTTGTCCACCGTACGGATCTTGAATTTACGGTATTCCTGCTTGGCGGGTTTACCGTCAAGAAACACCACCATCGCCGAAACAGGATCAGTCCCCTGGATGTTGGAGTTGTCAAAGGCTTCGATCCGTCGCGGCACACCGATCCCGAGCGCTTCACCCAGCTGTCGGATGGCTCGCTGCGTCCGCTCTTCATCCCGCTCCATCAGGCGGAACCGCTCTTCCAGGGCAATCCGTGCGTTCTCCTGCGCCATCTCAACCAGCTTTCGCTTTAGCCCCCGTTGCGGAACATGGACATGAACGCCGTTCAACCATTCGCGCAACCACTCCGGATCGACCTCAAACGGCAGGAAAATCTCTCTGGGGAGCGCTGGATTGTCATGGTAAAACTGCGTGACGAACGAGAGAAAATCTTCCTCCGGTTCGTTGTAATGCGGAAAAATGGATACGTCCCGTTCGATCAGTTTGCCTTGGCGGACGAAAAACACTTGTACGCACATCCACCCTTTGTCGTGGGCGTACCCGAACACATCCCGATCCACATTGTCTTGGAACGTGATCGTCTGTTTCTCCATGATCGTCTCGATATGCCGGATGAGATCCCGATACTCCTTGGCCCGCTCGAAATCCAGCGATTCAGCGGCCTCTTCCATTTTGCGCCGCAGATCACGCTGTACCTCTTGGTACCCGCCGTTTAAGAAACGAACGATCTGCGTCGTCATCTCCTCATACTGCTGACGATCGACAGGGTATTCACATGGTGCCAGACATTGTCCCAAATGGTAATACAGACAGACCCGCTTGGGCAACGTATTACATTTTCTGAGCGGATACAACTTGTCCAGCAGTTTTTTCGTCTGTTGCGCCGCCCCCGCGTTCGGATACGGGCCGAAATATTTGGACCCGTCTTTCCGTACCCGGCGCGTCACTTCCAACCGGGGATGACGTTCCTTCGTCAATCGGATATACGGATAGGATTTGTCGTCTTTGAGCATGACGTTGTAACGGGGACGATGTTTCTTGATCAGGTTGCACTCCAAGATGAGCGCCTCAATCGGACTCCCCGTCACGATGTATTCAAAATCGGCGATCTCGGAGACCAACCGTTGGGTCTTGGCATCATGACTGCCGGTGAAATACGACCGCACCCGGTTTTTCAGGCTTTTGGCCTTGCCGACGTAGATGATGTCACCGACTTCGTTTTTCATCAGATAACAACCGGGCTGATCGGGTAGGAGCGGCAGTTTTTCCTTGATGGTTGGACGCATCGTTTTCCTCCCTTCCGCTCCTTGTTCGCTTTTCCGTCTCCTCACAAATATTTTACACCAAAAATAGTATAAACGTCGGCCAGCCTGTCAAACCGCTCGACCCTTGTTTTAATACTGATACTGATATCGTCTTGAAATCGATGAGGAGAACACATTTTCCTCTAACCGGTACTAACTCCCTTTACAAGATTTTTTTCAAAAATGAAACCATGTAAAGATAAAAACCGGTATAATAGGGGTCAAAAATAGATGGGAGGCTGGATATGCAGTCATTCGTCTCAGTCCTCAGAAGACACTCAGGGATGGTATGGTTGAGTTATTTGGTAGGAATCACGTTGACTATCATTGCTTCAATAATTCTCTTGGTGTTGCTCATGTTGATCTTCGGTGTCGCTACGGTGACTGGTTGGGGATCAGAAATCAAGTACATGCTGGAGCATTTGAATTCGATCCAGGCCATGATTGTGGGGATGACGGCGATTGTTCTGTATTTTCTTTTCTATTTGGCCATTATTTCATTTTTTGTTGGAGGGTATTATGGTCCCGCCGTGCAAGCCGTCTTTGAAGACCGCGTGACGATCGGTTCGTTCTTTCGATATGGATATCGATTTGTCTTTCGTTTCGCGGGGAAATATGTACTGATCGTAATTCTCGGCTTGTTGCTTGTATTGCCCTCGGTTCTTTTGATCGCAACGAGCCACTCCGACTGGGTGAAAAGCATCGGCGTCATTTGGTATCTCTTCGTCTATGTGTACCTGATCATTTGGGTGAGCCATTCACATGTGATCATGATCGCCGAAAATGAAAAAGTGTTTCGTTCCGTTAAACTTGCGTGGTTGGCAAGCTGGCGGAAATGGGGACAGTCATTGCTGACGTTCTTGATGATACTGGCATGGTTCGCCGCTCCGTTGGTACTCATACTTCCCTTGATCCCGCTGTCAGAGAACAACCTGGCCCTAAAGGTAATCTTGGGGATTTTGGCGTTTCTCACTGGGCTTTACTATATTTACTTGATCGCGGTGATTCCGTTGTTGATTGTCTGGCGATACAAGATGAAGATCCGGCCGGCAATCATCCCGACTCCACCACCCGGTCCTTCCGGGGAAGGGCCACATTCTTGGTATCATAGCGAACCCTATAGAGCAGGGTCGTCACCAAATGGTCCCCAACTTGAAGCTAACGACTGGGGAACGATAGGCGTTCCACATTCTGCGCAAAGTCAACCCTATCAACCGCAAACCGAATATCAGCCGCCGTTTACTTATCAACCACCTTCGACCACCCATCCAAATCCGAATCAACCGCCTCATCATTGAAGAATCAAACGCCTCGGGGTGCTCCCGAGGCGTTTGAAAATGGTGGTTGATTGGTTCTTAATGAGAAAATATGAAAAATCCTCTTCAAATCTGAATAAAAAAAGGTAAAATAGAGATCGATCACATGAGTTTCATAAAAATATCTGTTTATGAAACACCTGACGCAAATACATAAAGAAATGAGGGGTTTGCATGCCATCATTCTCATCCGTTTTGCGTCGGCATTCGCTGAAAGTTTGGTTAAGCAACTTGTTGGGGTCGCTTGCACTTTTGATAGTGTTTACGTTTGTAATGAGTATTTTGTTTTTCGTCACATTTGGATCAATTTTGGGGTCTGGCGCCTTAAACAAACTGGAAAGCGATAGCTTCGATCCAGTACAAATCGTGGGAATTTTCGGGTTCAGTGTAATCTTTTATTATGCGATTTGCTTTTTGTTCGCATCCATCTGGAGTTCGGGAGCAATCGGAACAGCTGTTGAGGCAGTTTGCCGTGGTCAATCATCAATTGGTTCGTTCTTCCGTACGGGATTCCGATACGCTTTCAAGATGCTCGGCCTCAGTTTTTTGATGTTCTTTGCCTACATTCCATTTCTACTATTCTTTTTTGGGGCCATTTTTTCATTTGCGAATCATAATTTGGTTCTCGGGTGGATTCTGGTCATACTATCATTGGTAGGTTATTTTGTCCCCATACTAGCGTTTATGAATGCACCGATTATTCTGGTAGCTGAAAACGAAAAAGTGTTTCGTTCTATCAGCCAATCTTTCCGTTTGCTCCGGCAGCAATTCAGTACTGTTTTCCTCACGTTTTTGGGGATTTTAGGCATTTCGGCAGTCGCGTTAATCATTGATCTGATTATGAGTTTTCTTGCCAAAGTCAGCTCCATGATTGCATTCTTTGTTTTTTTACTCATCATTCCCTTTTGGGTATATGTGTTCACTGTCAATATTCTCTTCATCGCCCATCGTTACCAAAACCGGCTGCGCGGCGAGTTGTACCCGGTAAGCGGGCCGACTGCGGATGCCAACTGGCAAGGGCAAGGACAAGGGTATCAAGCCCACGGCTATAACCAATCTCCTCAGCCGCAGGGACCTGCCACAGGCTTTGGCAACGGATACAACCCGAGCTTCAATCCGCAGGGATCAACGTGGCAGCAACCGAATCAACCGTCGCAACCACAAATGGGAAGCCAGTCGGTTTCATGGGGTCAACCCAACCAGCCGTTAACGACACCGTCCAGTGGTTCCGGCGCTCAGTCGGGTTGGTCCCAACCACAACAGCCATCGTCGGGGCCGCAGTTCCAGTCGCCGTTCCAACCGTCTTTTACCTTCAACCCGGGCCAACATCAGGGGAAACCGTCCTGGCAGGTGCCGCAATCGTCCCAACCGCAATCCACTCAGCCATCGCCACAGCCTCAACCGGAAAAACCGAGCCAACCACCGCAATACCCCCGGCAACAGTGAAATATTTCCCTCAACAAACGGACGCCTTCGGGCGTTCTTTATTATGAGGGGGTCAATGACGAAATATTGAAAGGAGTGATCGGGTTGCGTGAAACACTCAGCCTCCTGAACCGCCACGGTATTAAGCTCTGGTTCAGCACGTTTTTGGGTGGATTGGTCTCAATTTGCGTGTTGATTACTTTTTTTGCCATATCCATCCGGATGATCGCACCGTCTTTCTTCTCTCGTCCGGTTGAGACCCTAACTGCACTGCGAACAGATGCCCTGCCCCAGATCTTGACACAAGTACCACCCATATGGAAGACGGGGCTAGAAATTCTTTCGGCCCTGATGCTCCTGTTAATCTTGTTTTTGCTGTGCGGCATGATGGGGTCCATCCGGGAAGCTACGTTGCATGACTGTTTTTCCGTCAGCCATTTCTTTTACTACGGCATGCGCTATCCGGTACGGATACTTCTGATGTTGCTGATTCACGCCATCCTGATCGGCATGACGGGCTGGGGCGTCACGCAAATCGCCGAGGTAGTACCGACGGGACTGGGACAAATAGTAGTTTGGATCGTGGGCGGACTATTGTTGCTTGGTTTGGCGGTGGCGACTGTTCACACCCCTGTCATCTCGATGGTGGAGAAAAAGGGTGTGTTCTCGGCGGTGGGACACAGCTTTCGCCTGTTATTTCTCCAAGGCGGAACGGCCATTCTCTCCTTGCTCTACGCATTGATTCTAGGAACGCTTGGTGTGACCGTGTTGACCATGATCACCGTGTGCCCTTGGTTTGTTCTCCAATTTTTCGGCGACCAAACCATTGCCAATATCATCGGTGGTGGATTCGGAGGACTGTTCTTCTCGTTGTTCCACATGATCCCCACCATGATAATGATCAGCACGTTGTACACCCGCTACGCCCGCCTCATCCGTATCAAACTGTTTGAAGACGATACGGAAAATGAATGGTTGCCAGAGCCAACCGACAGTCGCCCATATGGAGGGGGATGGTCGAACCGTAACCGCTTAGGATCTCGAAGACCAGGGTGAAGGGTGGCCGGTTGAAAACGGATCTACCGGATACGCCCTTGAGCGAATGTTGCTCCATAGAAACATCAAACCCGGCAACCGATCGGATGCCGGGTTTTCACACAGATGCTCACAAATATTGATTCAACCACTGCATCAATTGCTCTTTGGGTTGATAACCGGACATTTTGGCCACCATTTCGCCGTTTTTGAACACCATCAGGGTCGGAATGCTCATCACACCAAAACGGCTGGCGGTTTCCGGGTTGTTGTCCACATTCACTTTGGCGATTTTCAATTTATCGCCGATTTCTCCATCCACTTCTTCCAAAACCGGAGCAATCATTTTACACGGTCCGCACCACGGAGCCCAAAAGTCCACCAGTACGGTGCCGCCGGATTCTACTTCACTGGCAAAGGTTTGATCCGTCACATCCACAATGGCCATACATAGCCCTCCTTATCCATTGGTTCGTCGGATATGTATCAGTATACCACCGAAGCCGACGAACTTCCAACCCTTTCGGGTAACGAAATATTGAGAAGACGCATGAAAGAGGGCGGCAGGATACTCCTGACCGCCGGTAATAGCCCAAACGACGAAGCGAAATTGGGAGACGGTCGACAAAGGCCGTCTCCCAATCGCAGCACCGGGTGTACCTCTTCACTTGATTCCTCAGATTTTTTCCCGTTGAGGGAATTCGTCACACCTTTTGCGCCAGCACTTTTTTGAACTCTTCCGTCAACATGGGCACTACTTCAAACAAATCCCCGACAATGCCGTAGTCGGCGACGTTGAAAATGTTGGCTTCCGGGTCCTTATTGATGGCCACGATCACTTTGGAGTTGGACATGCCGGCCAAATGCTGGATGGCACCGGAAATACCGCAGGCGATGTACAAGTCAGGGGTCACCACTTTCCCGGTTTGCCCGATTTGCAGTGCATAATCGCAATAACCGGCGTCACATGCCCCGCGGGATGCCCCCACGGCTCCGCCCAGTACGTCCGCCAACTCCTTCAGCGGTTTGAATCCGTCGGCGCTCTTCACACCCCGACCGCCGGAAACAATGATGCGCGCTTCGGAGAGGTCAACCCCTTCCGCCGTCTTTTTCACCACTTCCTTGACAATGGTGCGAAGTGTCTCCGGCGCAAACGTCACATCCAGCTCCTTCACCTCCGCATTTCGCGACCGGTCTGGTTCACGAGCCGGGATGTTGTTGGGGCGCAGGGTGGCAAACACCATCCCCGACTTCACCACTTTTTTGACAAAAGCCTTTCCGGCATAAATCGGCCGTGTGAAAACGATGCGTCCATCCGTCAGTTGTACATCGGTGCAGTCAGAAATGAGCCCCACTCCCAAACGGGCCGCAATCCGCGGGCTGACGTCCCGTCCTACTGCCGTATGCCCGGTAAAGATGACATCGGGACCGACAGTGTCGATTACCTGTTTGAACGCCTGGAAGTATGCATCCGTCGTATATTGATCCAACTGTTCGTTCTCCACTATGATCACTTCATCGGCACCGTAATGGGCAAGGGTTTCCACGAAGGATTTCGCTTTGCTTCCAAAAACGGCCGCCGTCACCTTGCCGCCTTCGGCCACACGTCCCGCAGCGGCCAAGCATTCCAATGATACATTCCGTAAAGCGCCGTCACGCACATCTGCCAATACCAATATGTTTCTGCTCATCTTCATCGCTCCTCCCTCAGATCACTTTTGCTTCATGCTGCAGCAAGCGGACCAATTCTTGAACCTGTTCGGACAGATCTCCTTCAAGGATTTTGCCTGCTTCTTTTTTCGGAGGCAGGAACACTTCCAATGTTTCCGTTTTCGCTTCCAACAGTTCTTCGTCCAGATCAAGGTCATCTACATCCAACCGCTCCAGCGGTTTCTTTTTCGCTTTCATAATGCCCGGCAACGAAGGGTACCGCGGCTCGTTTAATCCTTGCTGCGCGGTCACCAAGATCGGCAGCTTGGATTGGATGTATTCCACGTCCCCTTCGACGTCTTTTTCCACTTCCACGGTATCGCCGTCGATCGTCAATTTCGTAATCGTGGAAATATGGGGGATGCCCAACAATTCCGCCAATCGGGGGCCTACCTGGGCCGAACCGTCGTCCACGGCCATATATCCCGTGAGGATGATATCATATTCCAAATCCCGGATCACACTGGCCAGTATGTGGGCGATTGTGTGCTCATCCGCTTCCCCTTCAAAATCTTCCATATCAACGATGATTCCTTTATCTGCTCCCATCGCCAACGCGGTACGGAGCGCTTGCTCGGCTCGTTCCGGCCCCACCGTGATCACGGTTACTTCTCCCCCGTGTTGTTCTTTCAGCTTGATGGCTTCCTCGACCGCATATTCATCGTACGGATTGATGACGAATTCCACACCTTCCTCGCTGATGCGCCCGTCTTCCAAGACAATTTTTTCTTCCGTGTCAAAGGTTTGTTTCAGACAAACCAGGATATTCATGACGTACTCTTCCCCCTTTGGAGACTAGTTTGAAAAAAAGAAATATAAAGGTGAAACGGGCCCGTTCCTTGCTTGGGAGCGGGTTCCGTTTATTGACCGTCAACGGTTCTGCCGCATTAGCGCGATTTGATCCCATGCAAAAACAGGGACACGATCGGCTCCACCTGATCTACCAAACTGTATTTGCAATCCTTCATGATCCAAGAAGTGACCATTTCGTCAATCGCGCCAAAGATCATCTTTCGTGTGATGCGCACATCCAGGTCGTTGCGGAAGATCCTCTGTTCCATCCCAGCCGAGATGATGCGGTCGATCAGATTGAGATATTTTTTCAAAATCTCTCCGATGGCTCTGCGTACACCGGGATTGGATTGTCGCAATTCAATCTGCGTTACGATCGCCAAATGCCGATTTTCCTCCATGGATTTGAAATGGAGACGGATCAGCTCGCGAAGCTGATCAGCGGGCGAAGAGATCCCTTTTATGACTTCTTCTACTTGCCGGATGAACGCACCCATTTTCTCATTAAACAACGAAATGAGCACATCGTCCTTATTTTCGAAATATAGATAGATCGTCCCGTCGGCGACTTTGGCCTCGCGGGCGATCTTGGATACCTGCGCGTTGTGATAACCGTGTTCCGCAATCACACGCACGGCCGCGTTGATGATCGCTTCATATTTTTCCCCCGTTCGTTTTGCCATCATGTTGTTCCCTTCCCATCATAAAATCGAAGAAATGAATGATTGTTCATTCAATTTTTAGTTTATGCCACAAAGCATCATCTGTCAACTTTTTTCCGTCCACATTGGCTGTAAGCGCATTCATACGTTATTATACATCAATAAAAAAATCCCCGCTGCATGCGGGGATCATCGGGTGAACACGTGATTACCGATCCGTTTGATGACCGGCCGTTTTTTACTCCACGCGGCGGTGGCAATTTCGGGATTATAATAATATAATGCCCCTCCGGTGGGATCATATCCCTTCAAGGCTTTCATCACTGCGAGACGCGCTTCGTTATCCGGTTTTAACCAGATCTGACCGTCCTGTACAGCCGTAAACGCGTTACGCTGGAAAATGATCCCTCGGATGGTAGAGGGGAAATGTGGAGATTCCAATCGATTGAGTAAAACTGCTGCAACCGCTACCTGTCCTTGGAACGGTTCACCCCGAGCTTCACTATAAACCACACGTTCCATCCACCGGATATCTTGTGCGGAGAGATGGTAACGCACAGCTCGCTTGCTGGATGTCGACCGACTGCTAAGAGTCACAGTTGTCTTTTTGGTTTTGGTTTCTTTTGTTTTGGCGGCAGTCGTTTTTGTGGTTGCTGCATGTGTTGCATGAGTGGTTTGTTTGGTTTTGTCGGAGATCTTTGCAGAAATACGGGGTTGTTGCATCACACGGTAGGAATTGAACTTCATCTGTATCGCTTGCTGGCTAACTCCTCGATCCTGAGTCGGATTATTGAAAGACGGTTGGTGCCATCCCACTGCCACAAGGGTTAAAAGACAGGCCGACATGCCGATGAAAGTACGTATGATAGGCATGTGAGCCGCTCCTTCCCACTTTGTGCCCTAACTCATTTGGTTTTCAAACACCTCGCTATTATAACAAACCCTTTTCCAGCCGTGACATCCAATTTATTCAATTCATACCAACAAATCGGTATATTTCTACGAAAAAAAAGGCTGTGATCCAACACAGCCCCAGTTTGATAGCAAAGTTTTTAACCATTCCCTGTTTTGGTGTTTTCCGGTGTAAATGCGGCTTTTTTCTTCTCCTCCTCAATCAATACACGGCGCAGCACCTTGCCCACCGCACTTTTGGGCAATTCAGAACGAAACTCATACTGTCTCGGAATTTTGTACCGAGCCAGCTTGGCACGGCAAAATTGCTCCAGCTCTTTCTCTGTCACCTGGTGGCCTTCCTTCAAAACGACAAACGCTTTCACCGTCTCTCCGCGATACGGATCGGGAACGCCGATGACGGCGGCTTCCTTTATCGCCGGATGCTCGTACAGCACCTCTTCAATTTCCCTTGGATAGATGTTGTAACCACTGGCGATGATCATGTCTTTTTTTCTATCCAATATGTAGAAATACCCATCCTCGTCCATCGTCGCGATGTCGCCGGTGGACAGCCAGCCGTCCTTCAACACTTGCGCCGTCTCTTCCGGTCGGTTCCAATATCCCTTCATCACTTGCGGACCTTTTACCTGCAGTTCACCAACACTGCCTAAAGGCAGCACTTCCCCCGTACTTGGATCGACGATCCGACAATCCGTGTTAGGCCACGGCAAACCGATGCTGCCAGTTTTCCGACGTCCCCAAATCGGGTTGGCATGGGTGACGGGCGATGCTTCCGTCAAACCGTATCCTTCCACCAAGCGACCGCCGGTCAGCTCTTCGAACCGTTGCTGCACCTCGACCGGCAACGGAGCGGAACCGCTCAGACAGGCACGGATCGAAGACAAATCATATCGGCTGATGTCAGGATGGTTGATCAACGCAATATACATCGTCGGCGCACCCGGGAACACAGTGGGCTTTTCTTCGTTGATCAGTCTCAGCACTTCATCCACGTCGAACCGAGGGGCAAGAATCATGGTAGCCGCCATGTAAACGCTGAAATTCATCACCACGGTCATGCCGTATACATGAAAGAAGGGTAGTATTCCCAGCACCTTCTCCTCACCGAGTCGGCAATCATGCGTCCAATGGGCGCACTGAACCGCATTGAACACGAGATTGCGATGAGTGAGCATCGCTCCTTTGGGCAAACCGGTCGTTCCGCCGGTATACTGTAACAAAGCCAAATCATCGGCTTCAACGTTGACATCTTCCACCGGTTTTGCAAGCGCTTTCTTTAGCAGCCGTGAAAAACGAAAGACTTCCTGTTCATGATACGGCACGTTCACATGATTGCCGTCCTTCCACAACTTCAGCGGATACAACCAATTTTTCGGCCAAGGCAGATAATCCCCGATCCGAGTCACAATGATGCGGGAAAGACGCGTCTGTTCCTTGACACTGGCCACTTTGGGATAGAGTAAATCCAGACAGATGATAGTCTCCGCTCCGGAATCACACAGTTGGTGCTCCAACTCCCGCTCCATGTACATGGGATTGGTTTGCACGACGACGGTTCCGATCATCAAAGCCCCGTAGTACGCAATCACCGCTTGGGGGGAGTTGGGCAACATAATCGCCACACGATCGCCTTTTCGGACACCGAGGGATTGCAGCGCCCGGGCAAAACGGGATACATCCGACAACAATTGCCGATAGGTAATGCGTTTTCCCATGAAATAAATTGCTTCCCGGTCAGGAAACTCCTCTGCTGCCGACAACAGCAATCGGGTCAGCGTCACATCAGGGACATCCAGATGCTTCGGAACTTCCAAAGGATAACTGCGCCACCATATGCGTTCGTTATTCGTCATGGAACACCCTCCACTGATTGATGAATGAATAATCATTCATTATCGGGCAGTCTACAAAATGAACCGACCATTCTGTTCAATTCTATTTTACCGAAATTTCGGCTGTTTTTGAATCACCTATTCCTTCAGATCAATGTTGTTAATTGCGATCCCATTCCCATTTTATTACTTATTTAAATATACTCTTCTTGTATATATCATATTTAAGTAAATAGACTCGGGTATATATGGGGTATAAACGTGATTTTTCCATGACAATCTGACTTCAAATGGTAGATTCCCTTCCGATCTTTGTAGTAACATAGCAAAGTGAAACCATGATGAGACAGCCTCATAGGTTCGATTTCCCATCTGAAAAGCCGTCAAAGGTTGGCCACGGTTTCGGTCGAGGGAAATGGGAATCCGCGGTCATCCGGTAATCGGCAATATCGGGAGATGTTGGACATCATAGGCAAAAAGGAGGATTTCCCATGGCCGATTCACAAGTGGAAACGCCGCAATCCATGGCGGTAACGGAAATGTCGCAAAACACCCAAGGATTTTTGGACCGATTTTTCCGATTGTCTGAGCGGAAAACCGACGTCAAAACGGAACTTTTTGCGGGTCTCACCACTTTTATGACGATGTGCTACATCATCTTTGTTAACCCGCAAATTTTGTCCGACGCCGGCATTCCCAAGGAGGGAGCTATCGCCGCCACCATTTTCGCCAGTGTTTTTTGTACACTGCTTTTCGGATTGTGGGCCAATTTTCCGGTGGCCATCGCACCCGGTATGGGGCTGAATGCCTTTTTCACCTACAGTGTTGTACTTGGACAAGGGTTGAGTTGGCAGACCGCTCTTGGTGCCGTCTTTATCTCCGGACTCGTCTTTTTCCTGCTGACAGTGACCGGGATACGCCGTAGACTGGTGGCAGCCGTGCCAGAAGTGCTTCGGTCCGCCATCGTGGTGGGCATTGGACTGTTTATCGCATTTATCGGGCTGAAAAACGCAGGCATCATCGTGAAGAGTCCTGCCACCTTCGTCTCGCTGGGTCAAGTGACACAACCTGGCCCGATCCTGACCATGATCGGTCTGTTGGTGGCTGTTATCCTGATGGCGCGTAACATCAAAGGGGCCATGATCATTAGCATTTTGGTCACCACCCTGTTGGCAATGGCATTCGGCGTGACTCCGGTACCACACCGATTGTCCGACGTGATGACGTTCACCATGCCGGACATCACCACCACGCTTGGGAAATTGGACATCATGGCCGCCATTCATTACGGTATTTTTTCCATTATATTCTCTTTTACGATCGTGGAGCTGTTTGACAACCTGGCCACATTGATCGGCTTGTCCAAAAAAGCGGGATTGATGGACAAAAATGGCGATATCCCCAATTTGAACCGCGCACTGCAAGCAGATGCCGTGGGTACGATGATGAGTGCCACGTTCGGCTCCACTGCACTCAACGCTTATATCGAGAATGCCGCCGGTATCTCTGAAGGTGGGCGAACTGGTCTCACCGCAGTGGTAGTGGCGGGTCTGTTTCTGCTGAGCCTGTTTTTGACACCGTTGATTATGCTGATCCCCTCGGTGGCCACTGCACCAGCACTGATTCTGGTCGGCTCGCTGATGCTGAGTGAGATCAAGAACCTTTCGTTCGATGATTTCACCGATACTGTTCCGGCGTTTTTGACCATCATCCTGATGCCGTTGACTTCCAGCATCGCAGAAGGATTGGCCTTCGGCTTCGTCAGTTATACGGTGTTGAAAACATTGACGGGGAAATACAAAGAAATGAATTTCTTTTTGTATCTGATTACAGCAGCATTTATCATCAATTTCCTGTATCACGGATGATTGACACTCCACACGGCTAAAGCCGTGATTCTTGAGTGGTTAACGCCCTCAGTCCATTTCTGTTTCGGGCAACCCTCAAGCTAGGGCTGTGTCATCAGCCCGTCCCACCCGGTTAGCACGTACCCGAATGGGC